>CAKZZJ010000053.1 GCA_937885165.1 uncultured Caryophanales bacterium | reverse complement strand
AAAAGAAAAATAAGAATAAAAAGCCAAATATCTTAAGATATAAAATCGATGATTATATCATTTATGTTGGAAAAAATAATATACAAAATGATTATATAACCAATAAACTTGCAAAAAAAGACTGGTACTGGTTTCATGTTAAAAACAGTCCTTCTTCCCATGTTGTTATATCAACAGATAATCTTGATGAAAAACTAATTAGAACATGTGCGATGCTTACTGCAAAATATTCTTTATATTCACTTTCTTCAAGTATAGAAGTTGATTATACACAAATAAAAAACATTAAAAAAATACCTGGAAAGAAAAATTGCTTCATCAGGTATACAAAAGAAAAATCCATATTTATTGATATCGATGAAGAATATTTAAAATCCCTTGAAAAAATTTAGCTCAAGGGATTTTCTTTATTCTGCAATTTCATTTTGATGAAATTTAATTAATTTCTTCTGGTGAAAGATAATTATTATTGATATTATTGATAAAATCGCTGTTACAATATTAAAGCCCATTATCGGATATAATTTTACAAAAAAGCCATATAATGACCAACATGCTGAATTAATTATCAATGAAATTTTAATTATTAGTTCATCATTTAATTCTTTAAATTTTATTACAAAAGCTAAAATTACAACAACTGAATACTGAAAGCTTGCCATAACTGGTAAATAGCCATACCATACATTGTCATTCAATAAAATATTAAGCGTAATACCAAGTGATAGTGCGACTACTACACAAACTATGCTAAAAATTATTTGAGCTTTCTTATTATTTTTTATAAATAGTAAGCCAATATTTCTTACTAAAGAAACTGAATCCTGACTTAAACCACCATAGGCACTCGTCATCACTTCTGTAGCGATAGAAAGACCATGGCATACAGACTGAGTGATCAGGATTTTATTTTTTGATTTAAATATTGCCGCAATTGTAAAAAAAGCATTCGCAACAAAAGAAATTATATTAGCTACAAGTAACATTTTATTTAATTAATAACTCCTTTATATCCAGATTATTATTTGAAAAATCATATCTTCTAAAATAAATAATTATCTTTGTTACCTTTATATCATTTAAAAATAAATCTTTTACTACTTCTTCATACATATTTAACTGCGGAATATATTTTTCTTTTAATGTTTCTTCAAATACATCATCACTATCTATATATTCTGCTTCATCAGACTTATAATCTATGATGATAAAATTATTGCCATCTTTAACAAGTAAATCTATTGAACCATTGGCAATCTTATTATCATTATTAAGATAACTAAAATTCAATTCCGGATATAATTCATAATTATAATAATTATTTTCTTTATAATATGAATCAAGTTTCTTTGTAGCTAAAGAAATAAAATTGTAATATTTGTCATAATCATCAATTTCATCAATATTTTCATTCAAAGCTACTTTTATACTATAATCTATATCTTTTGTCAATATAAGAATTTCAAAAGCGCGATGTAAAATAGTACCTAATATATTGCCTTTAGGTCTGTTGCTTCTGATTATTTTAGCTTCAGACTTTAATTTTTCTCTTAATTCTGAAACATTATTTTCTAATGAAGATGGAGAAATATATTCAATATTATCATCATTTTTAATAATGAACTTATTTTCTTTAACTTCATATTCTATTACATTTTTTTCTTCTTCTAAAATTATATCACTAGCATCTATTATAATTTCTCTTAATTCATCAAGTTTATAAAGTTCTTTATGCTTAAAAAATGTTCCTTTTGATTTTTCATCATAAGCAAATATAAAGGCTTCCATAGCTCTTGTTACGCCAACATATTCTATTCTTGCATCTTCCATATTTGCTTCTTCTAAAATCTCAAGTCTTTTTTCTTCATCACCCTCATATAAGATTACTTTATTTTTAGCATAATATAATTTATTATCTTTAAATGTAGTAATGTATGGTGATTCTTTATCAGAATCGCAGCCAACCCAGATGACTATTTTAGCTTCCAAGCCTTTTGATTTATGAACATTGGTAAGTTCTACTGCATCAATTTCATCATCAATCGGTGATTCATAATCAGTATAATTATTTAAATATTCTCTTATTTTATTTGTAATAAGATTACCATTAAGATAATCACTTGAAAATATCTCTTCTATCATCTGATATAATTTTGAATATATTGAATTTATTTCAAAATCAGCAAGTATATTTTCTTCTTTAATTAAATAATTTATATGGTTAATTAAATATATAGCCTTACCATAAGCTGATAAATTATTTGTATCATCTTTTAATTTATTTAATAAATTTCTGCCTATTAATGATGATTCACTTATATTTTTATTATTAAATTTAGAAGGATATAAAACTTTAAATGTTTCAAGTGCTAGATAAAAATTATTTTCGTCTTTCGTATTTAATGCTTCATATAAATTCGCAAAAGCACGAACTGAAAGATTTAAAGAGAATCTACTTTCACCAGATACCTTAGTGGGTATATTATATGAATTTAGCGTACTTAAATATCCGCTCATATCTTTATGTCTTTGGAAAAGAATCATAAAATCACTATATTTGATATTTCTATATGCTACTTTATCATTCTTCTTATCTACTTCTCTTACTTTTTTATTTTGCATAATATATTTTATTAATAAAGCTATATTTTCAGAATCTTTATTTAAATATTTATAAACACCAATTAAATTATCATCATTTTCAAAATCTTCATCTTTTATCTCATTAAAAGATGAGGTAAGCATCTTAGGATATACTGCATTAGTAAGCTTGATATTTGAAAATCTGTCATTTACAAAATCTAATATCTTTGAATTAGATCTGAAATTAATATTTAGATTATATATTTTAGTATTATTTGCCTTAAATAAATCCTGAGTTTCAAAATAAATATTTGGTTCTGCATTTCTAAACATATAAATTGATTGTTTAGGATCTCCTACTAAATAAATTGAATTATCAATAAATTTATTATCAATCTGTGTTAATTTTAAAGCAATATCTCTTTGTATATGATCCGTATCTTGATATTCATCAATATAAATATGTTTATATTTTTTCATTAAGTCAAATCTGATTTTATCATTATTTAAAAGGATGTTGGCAAAATAGATGATTTCATCATTTGTAAGATGAGAATAATCTTTATTAATATAATCAAGATATGATTGATAAGCATCATATGCATATTTTAACAATAATAAAGCATATTTATTTCTTATCTTTTTTCCTATTTCATTGATTTTTGATATTCTTGCTAATACTTCCTCTTTAAATTCCTGATAGATTGGTTTAATTATTTTTGCAGTAAATTTATGTCCATCAAAAGGAATATAGTCTGACAACTTCAATTTATCAATCATTACAGGAAATTTATGCGTCATATCCAAAGCAAATTTCATTAAATCTTCATCATCAAAATCATCATAAAAATTAATTGGATCTTTCTTTAATAAATCTTTTTTTGATATATCTTTTCCTATATCTAGTAATTTATGATATAAATATTCATAATTATCATCAAGAAATTTTCTATACTCTTTAACTAATAAAAGTAATTCATCAAAATAGATATCAACTTTATTAACATCTTCCTTTTTTACGATATCATCATATGCTAAAAAATCAAGATGTTTTACAAGTTCTAAATAAATATCTCTAATATTTAGTTTATTATCTTTATTACTATAATTATATCTTTCAAGTTCATCCCAATCTTCTTTTTTTAATTTCTTTAGTGATAAATTTAAAATTTTATCTTTTATTTCATTTGCATCATCCTCCATTACTATTTCATAATTTGGAGATAAATTTACGGATAAAGCATATTCTTTTAATAAATCACCGCAGAATTTATGAATAGTTGATATATGCATATCATCTATTTCATTTAAAGCCTTTAAATAATTTTCATCTTTATCTTTTTCTTCATTTAATTTACTGATGATTTTCAATCTTAAATCTTCAGCAGATTTATTAGTAAATGATATAGCAACTATTTCTTTGGCTTTGGCACCATTTTTAATTAAATTTAAGATTCGTGCAACAAGTGATGTGGTTTTACCAGCACCAGCACCTGCCTCAACGAATAGATTTCTGTTATCAGTAATAAGCTTATTTCTTTCTTCAAGCTCAACATCTATTTCTTTTTCCAATTTTGATAACCTCCTTCTATTCTTTTTAAACAGTAGTTTTTATAGCTGCAATAATCACATGGTGTAGAATTTTTATAAGCAATATAATTTTCATTGAAATAATTATAAAGATTTGCAAAATAATTATCATCTTCATTTAAATAAGGGATTATGAAATTATCTAAAAGACCGGATAATATATTTAAGTCATTTTCATTTAATACATCATCATATTTATTAATTTTATTACTAAATGGATAATCATATATAAAACATTTTACGATAATTTTATTATAATCAAGACCGAATAATTTATTTTTGGCATTAACTAACGCATATGGATATATGATATGTTGTAAATAATCATTTTCTTTTTTATTTTTGTATTTGCCTGTTTTATAATCAATTAATCTTAAATATAAGATATCATTATCAAGATAACCATCAATTCTATCAACAGAACCTCTGAAATATATTTTTTTACCTTCAGATTCATAACATGAACCAGTATTTAATATCTCATATTCAGATCGGAAGAGCACACGTCTGAACTCGTTTTTTATAACATTTCTTTTCTTAGCATTTTTTGTTGCCTCATTAAAGGCTTCATCAAATATTTTTTCGTCAAGATGATTAGTGAAATTATCTTTCATTAAGGCTTTATTACCATATAGTTCCATTATTTCATGAAAATATGTACCTTTTTCATTAGGTTCAAGCCATTCGTATTCATTTAATTTAGGAAATGTTCTATCTCCTATTTTATAAATGTATTGGTAAAGATATTTATATGGGCATTTATCTAATACCAAAAGTGCGCTAGGTGATATCCTAATTACATCATTTTTTTCTATCTTTTTATCAAAAATTTGATGTTTTATATCTAATTTATCTAAATGATTACTTAATTCAACATCATCATTTAATAATTTATTATCATAATTTTCTTTTTCTAATTTGTCTTCTTCTGGCATAAATTTATTAAATAATATAGAATTATTAGTTTTAGGATATAAATTTATTTTATTTATTTTTCTATTTTGAGATAAATTTAAGAAATAAACTGATGCTGAAGAAGGTCTTAAATCAATCTTATCAAAATATGAATAAGATAAATAAATATCTGATTCACTATGATATATTAAATAATCAAGTTCATCTTTAGCTTCATTTTTTAAATTAGCTAAAATATGTGTATTTGGATCATCAATAAGTTCTTTTTCAACTTTATCTTCATCTTCTATAAATGGATTTTTAGTATCATATCTTTTTAAATATAACTGAGATAGACCAATTATAAATAGATGCTTCTTTATGCTGAATGTTTTGGATAGTGGTGCTATAGATACACTATCTTTATCTTTTTCAGTATATTTGATTGATTCTAATTCTTCTTTTATAGTTTTATTTATATCTGATGAATATTTTAATATATCCTTTATTCTTTTTATTTTAGGTAAGATATTTATTAATTCTCTTTCTGCTTTAATATATTTAGTTATAAATTCAGTTAATTTATCAAAATCAACAATCATATTTTCATTTGATATATTAATCAAATCATTTAAAAATTCATATAAATTTTTCTTATTATCATCATCTTTAATTGAATCTAAAAATAATTTTGTCCTTTCATATGAATAGCCTACAATTACTTTTGGGAAAAGTAGAGAATTATCAAATTCATGTAAATAAATATCATCAATACCTTTATTTTTTAAAATATCAAGAACAAGTTCATATATAAAATCACTTTCGATATATCTTATTACATCAAGCATAAATGAGATTATGTTTGTTGATTTAGCACTAGCATTTTTTAAAGTATATGGAATATTAAGATAATCAAATAAACCAATGATGAAATTTTCATAGATGCGATTATTATAAATTATCTCTACATCAGATGAAGCAATATTATTTTCTTTAATTATGTTTATAATATTTAATAATTCATTATATATACCATAACATTCATAGAAACCTTTGAAATTAGGCTTATTTATTTCAGATTTAATTTCTTTTTTATTTATTAATACCTTATTTATAATTTCATCTTCAAGTGGT
>CAKZZJ010000052.1 GCA_937885165.1 uncultured Caryophanales bacterium | reverse complement strand
GAACATTGAATGTAACAACTACTGATGCATCAGTAGTTGTTACATTCAATGTTCTCTTCTTAATTATAAATGTTCTTTCATATACTGCATCTTTATAATTATCTTGAGTTCCAACAGAGGCAATAAATTTATATTTACCGGCATTGACTGCACTCTGGATTGGATCATATTCATCTTTAGTAGCACTAAAGTCTGTCTGGCCTGCAATAGTTACCTTATCATATGATGCTACACCATTTGTAGATGTATCATACGTATAATATGTCGCATTTTCATCATATATGCCTGCAGTAATGTAATTGTTATTATAATCTTTTACATATAATGATCCTAAAATTTGAGCAATATATCCTGTTTCACTTGATATATTGGCATTTTCATAAACGCTTTCTGTTGAATTATATGTATAATATGTCGCATTTGCATCATAACCATTGATTTTTACATATGATGAATCACTACTCTTAATATATAAACTTGAATCATGTTTTAACCAATACCACTCATATTTAATTTCCTTTGTATCGATATTTACACCGCTATTAAATTCCATTAAAGGAACTGCTACAGCCTTGCCGTCATAATATTTATCGAATACCTGACTTGAATTAACTAGTTTTAATCCTGCATCAACTTTATTTATTGTTACAAGTGCATAAGCATTATTATCAGGATTAGATTCTCCGTTTATTGATAAATAACCAGTACAGCCAACTCGATAATAAACCTTATAAACACCAGATTCTTTAAATGTTGGTTTATCTGAACTATAAGTTAATCCTGTTGCTACTCCAGTATTATATTCATCCCATGCGTAAGAATATACTGGCTTATCATCGTTATCTTGGAATACATTATAACATTTTAATTCTATAGAATGATATTCACCATCATAATCACCTGTATATGGAATCGCACTAACCTTTAGATTCTTATAATTTATATTTAAAAATAAATCATAAGTGACGCTATAATTGAATGCAAGATCATTTCCAGATGTATCCAAAATAGCTAATTTCCCTAATCCACCCCATGTAAATTCAGTGTTTGATAATTTAGTATAATTACCAGGAATATTAGATGCAGTCTTTAACCAAGAAGAATCTGATACACTATGTGAAGCAACTAAATTCGAAGTCGTAAATGATCCTACATATTCTTTAACATTAGATAGATCAATAGATGGATTACTATCATATATTGCATAATAATCAATTGATGAATTATAACTTGCAGAACCACGGAACGTGATAGTAATAGGTCTCTTTACAATTACAAATGTTGTTGTTGTTGATTTTGTATCAAATATATAATTGGTTATTGTCTTACCAGAAATATCCTGTAATTTAGCTGTAACTGTATATGTACCGACTGATTTATGGTCTGAATCAGAATATACATTGCCACTATCAGGTTTATAATCATATATTATATTTATATTATTATCATCTTTTAATGCATCAAATGAAGCAACCGGCGCCTGCGATGTACCATCATAAACAAATGATTTAGCACTCCAGTTTAGCGATACCGGAATTCCTGTGATTTCAAAGTCATATTCTACAGTAGCTGTATTGAAGTGAGTAGTTTCAGGTGCGGTTATTGATATCATATATTTTCCAGCATTAACTGGATATTCTTCAGGTTTACCATTACCATCTCTAGCCATTGAAATTTTGTTATTATATGAATCATAATAATAATATTCTATTATTAATTTATCTAGTGTAACTTCATCATGATTAAGCGTTAATGTTTTCGGATAATAAACTGGATTACCATCATAACGTTTTGAAAGTTCAGTTACAGCAAATGTAGTATCGCCTTTTACAATTTTACATTCAAGTTCAATTACACCTGTTTCAGAATAATTGGTTGCTGTTGCTTTTGCATAGTACTTCCATGGAACTATCTCGCCATCCTTAAAATTAATATCTTTAAATGAAGGCTTAGTTGTTGACCAGTTTTTCTTATCAGTGCTGTATAGAACTGTCGCACCACTTTCAGGTTTAGTTACACTTACCACCTGAGATAATGCAATATTATTTGTATCAACTTTATATTTAAATTCTGTAGGATTCAAAACTTCATATTCAATTTTTCCATATCCAATTAAAATACATGCTTCTTCCTTTTTAGTAGTTCCTTCCGAATCAGTATAAGTTAGTGAAGTATTAAGTTTGAAATTAGATGTAATATCGTGTGATACACTTGATGCATCAGTTTTTAAGATTTGTGGAATACCACTGAAATAAACACCCTTAGAAGTTGAAGAATTACCATTTGATGCATAATATGTGTCAACATCTTTATTAGTTGTTCTTAATGTTAAACCATCAATAAATATATAACTAAAGCCAGAAGATTCAGACTCAAGTTCAATTAACTTTTTATTTACTGAATCAAATACATAAAATTTAATACTGCTGCTATCGGTGAAATCAGCATGACTTCCACCATAAGTTACAACCTGACCAGTATATTCGGTTTCATAAGTACCTAAAACATAAATGTCTTTCTTTTTGATTTCAAATTCAGCTTCTGCTTTTGCTGCCTTATAATAATAGGTTTCAGAAAATTCTAATATAACTCTATATTTTCCTGCATCAACTGGATAATCAAGTTTATCCTGAGAATATTCTTTTACATATGATACACTTATATCGCTAGAAGAATCTTCTGATATTGTAGAAGCAAGAGCTGGATAAGTCAGTGTATAATCTGGTAAATATTTTCCATTAAGAAGCTTATAATAAATAGCACTACCAGTATAATCAACATTATAACCTTTATATGATTCATTTGCGATACCTTCACTACCATTATATGTAGTAGTAGTATTAATATTAATTTCAAGTGTTCTTTCCATCTTTTCGATAACAAGCTTATATATGCCCTCATATGGCTCATACATAATGCTATTAGAATTAGAAGAAGCTAAAGTATATTTGTAATAAATTTCGTAAGTTCCTGGTTTAGAAAAACAAATGTCTTTTATTGATGAATGTCCATAATCTTTATTAGTACCATATACTTTTGTAAGTGTGTTTGAAGTTGGATATGTATAAGTATTACTATTATCATTCTTCAATCCTACAACATGACCTTCTAGAATTGTTGATGAATCAATAACATATAAACTTGATTTAAGTGATTCAAAATCAGAACTTGATACATCGGTAGCTTCATATTTATTATTTTCAGCATCGAATGTGTAATATTTTACGCCAGTTACCCAGTCTACTGCGCTTATATAATTATATTCATCCTGTCCCCAGTGCTCATATCCATCATATGAGAATGTGACATCACGCATATCAACTGTTAATCTTCGGTAATGAATATCAATAGATAATTTTAAATTAATAGAGTAATTGCCTGATACATTCGGATAATTTGTGCCTTCAATTTCCACCACAGGTTGATTTTTTGATGATAATAATGTTTTTGCTTTATCTTCATCAGAAACATACACATACCATGTAAATCCTATTTCTGTTTGATCACCATCACCTGCTGTAGCCATAATATGTTGTGTAGTATTGTTGGTATCATAACCGACAACACCACTATAAACATATTTATTTGTTAAGAAATCAGATGCAGTAATTTGATAATAAAGTGTAGTATATGCTGCTAAGCCAGCAAGATTTTCTTTCTTTTCCGGAGTACTAGAATAAGTAGTCACGGTATCATTATCTATTTGGACATCTAAATTAACAGTTAAATCAACAGCTTTTGAAGTGATTGAGAAATATCTTTCAACATTAAGTGTTGTATAATTCTTAGTCTCAGAATCAACATCATCAACACTTGAAGTAATAACTACTTTATAATCTCCAGCAATAACTGGGTTGCTAGTTAGTTTTTCATTAGTAGATGCAGAATAGAATGTGAATACCAAATTACTATTATCAGAATTATAACCATTATATTCAGCATTAAGTATGGAAGCCTTAACAACATTTGCGTCTATTTCTGTACCATCATAGCTCTTATCAAGCGTTTTATAGAAGTTGATGAACGATGCCTTCCTTACTACATTAATTGTAAATGTGCTTTCATATATTTCATATGGTTCTATTGTTATAGAATAATAAATTTCATATGTTCCATAATCTTTAACATATGGGCTTTGAGCATCAGTTATTTCATCACCGCCATTGATTTTGAATGTCCAGGTTGCTTTGGAATAACTAATTGGATTAATTATTTTTATAATGTCGCCGATTAAAGAATGATTTGTATTATCAAAAACAATATCATCAGTATGTTCTACAGTTATTATCTTATTAGCAATAATTGTAATAACACCTGAGAATTCAAAATTAATTGAGCTAGTTACATCTAAACCATCAGCGGTTTTGATATAAACATCTGAAAAATCAAAATCTTTCTTTTGATAATATGTACCTACAGTATTGTTGGCTGTCTTAATTACTGCTTTACCATTATGAGCTGTATTTTCAATTGTAACATTATCAAATTTAGTACCTTGGATAAATACATCATCAGTAATAGTCGTTCCGACATTACTATTGTCAAATTGTCTACTCCAGACTTTTTCAGTATTATCTGTAGTTTCAGTAATTACAAATTTATAAGTAATCTTGTTGATAGTGAATATATCTATTGTATTATTGAATGAATAATTTAGTTCAGTAGAATAACCATTTGAATCCTTACAATTATCAGTTGTTCCGTTTGTAGTTCTTGAAGTATTGGCAAATACCTCATAAACTCCAGCATTGATAACTGAATTATAGATGTCACCATTATATCTTACAGTAACATAAAGATCTTTTGTTTCACCAAATGCATCTACATAACTTGCTTTTGCAATCTGATATTCTGCGTTAAAATCTACTTCTAGATTTGACCATATGATATCAGTATCTCTTTGATTTATTGTACAATATCCAGATAATGTGCCACCATTCCATGCATAATAATTCTTACCTTCTGCTATATCAACAGTTAGATAATAATATCCTACATTTGCTGAATAAAGCTGACTAATTTCATTTGGTGAACCATCGCTTAATTCTTCCCAATATGTATAAGTAATTAGACCATCACCTTCTCTTTCAACATTTAATGCTGCTGATTTACCATCAAACTGTTTTGTCAAATCAGTGACTGTAGGAGTAGGTAATGCTATCTTATTTATCTTAACTATTAAATTAGAGTCTTCTAATATTGGCTTATAGTTCATAGTTACATCATCACCGGTAGATGTTCTGATATAGATTGAACCTGAAACAAATTCAAAGCCAGTTGAACCATAATAATATCCAGCATCAGCACTTATAGTTTGAATTTTACTGCTCTTTGATCTACTTAACATATGACCAGAAATAAGACCTGAATTATATCCTATATCTGTATTAATTGTAGCACCAGTTGTAGAATTACCAATAACTACTTGGTATTTTTCTTTATCATAATCTTTTTCGAAATATAAGTCATTAGCAAATGAAACATATAATTTTCTTTGATTGATAGTGACTTCTACTACTTTTACAAGCTGGTACCAGTTATCACAATTAGGATAATATATAACTGCATAATATGTTCCAGCATCAGTTATACCATCAAGGCCACTAGTATAGATACTATTTGATGAATTAAATTTTGCATAGAATGATGATAATTCATCGGCACTATAATTATCAACACTATAATATTTAATAATATAATCTAATGAAGAAATGTTACTTACATTGGTTATATCATGAGAAATATAATGTTCTGTAGCATCGTATGTAGCATCAAAAGAATCAACTGTAATATTTAAATTAGTCTTCCTAATAACTAATTTAGTATGGCCAATATAATCTTCATATGCTGCAGATATAATCTTGTAATAAATTACATATGTACCTGCATTAGTATAACTAATCGGATTTGACGGTGCATTATCCCAAGATACATTATTATTGTAGTCTTCTTCACTCATGTATTTGATAACCGCACCACGGATACCAGAACCTAAAATTACAGAAATAGTATGAGGCAAGCCATCATAATCAATAGTAATATCTGAAGATTCAGGGTTCAAATATGGTAAGTGAATAAATACTTTAACATCATATGTAACATTGTAATATTGTGATACATCCTGTGGGGTATTTATATAAATATCTTCCTTATTTGAAAATTTAGCAGAAGCACTTTTTGAAGGTAATTCCTCATATACTATATAAGAATTGCTGCCATCTATTGTTGTAACCCTCTCATAATATGTCAATGATGAATCGAAAGTTGAATCTGTATATTTTTCATATACACCATAATCTAATATGGATTGTTCAGTAACATAAACAGTATTTGAAGGTTGAGCTATATCTGTCGAATTATAATAATATGTACTCCTAGCATAACTGCTTGTTATCATATCAACAGAGAATACATGTTTATATACTTCATCATTTAATAGTGTATACCTAATAGGTTTAGCCAAAATATTTTCAATCTTTGGATTAGTTGTAGATTCGCGATCATTAATCCAGTCATAATCTGTTGTTACGTGCCAGTATGTATTATTTTCATAATCGCATTCCATTTCAGCATCTACTATAATCTTAAGTTCTATCTTGGATATAGTAAACGCGAATGGATAATCTGCATTTCCAGATTTTGCTTCATCTACATAAGCTTTTCCATCAAAGAATTTAATATCATCGGCGCTACCTGGAATAACTAATACATAGTTAGTTTGTGGCTCAGTAAACTCAAATAAATAATTATATGTTCCAAGTTCAAGTGGTGCATCATCAGATCCTTCTTTCGTAAACTTAAGATATAATAAATCTGATGTACCGCTATTTACAGTTGGGTTAGGTTGCTGTTCATAGCCACTATATTCTAAAACTGCATCATATGTTGCAACTACTCTTCTTGGAATAATTTCAAATCCAAAGCCTATTTTCTTATAAGCACAGTTCTTAGTTTCATAATATTCTACTTCAACATAATATGTGCCTAATTCGCTTGGCGCACTAATCTTTTGTGAATATGAGTCTTTTTCGATATCAGTTCCATTTTTTACACCTAAATAATAGAATACTTTTGGTGTAGCATCATGGATAGTCTTAATTCCTAAATCAGAATAAGATATAGCATCTTTCTTATACTGAATCTGATAATTATCTGTATATGTTGTTGATGGATCAGGATTTTGAGTAATGACTATGCTTAAATTATCAAATGATAATGTTTCATAATTTTCCAAAGTAATTCTGACCATTAACTGTGTGGTGCTTACATCTTTTCTTGTTACAGCTGTTGTAGTCCAGTAATTATCAATATAATCAGATATCTGATAAATATAAGTTGTGTAATAAATTACAGGTGTATTATAAGTTATCTCTGTAGTTCCTCTTCCTTTATCAAGTGGATCATGAGTAAAATCACCAAGATCAATTACGACACCATGATAATATCCATCATAAAAACCAGTATAGCTTGAAACAGATGGCTGAGTTTTATCAGTTAATGATGCGAAAGTTATCTTATTTATTTGAACAATATAATCATTTATAACTGTTTTATATATACCATTACCAGTAACCTTAACACGTACGGTATATGTACCAGCATTAATAAAATTAGGTGATGTCATTGAATAATTAGGTTCATCTGTAGATGAAGTGATTACTGCATAATAGAATTTAGCATTGTTATATTCGCTTTGGTAATTAGTATTAGTTGTATCAAATGTAACACTTATAGTATGTTCATCGCCATCATAATCACCAGTATAGCCTGTAATTGTAAATGATGTAAATGGATCAAGCTGTGCTTCATTTACTACAAAGTAATAACAATGAGACTCTGAATCTATTTCATTATAATCACTTGCTGTAAGCTTGTAATGAAGTTGGTATACGCCTATACTAGATACTTGAGGAACACTATATCCACAATAAATTAATACATAATTATTATTAGCATCTAATTTTTCAAGTTTATAATATCTTGTTGCGTCAACTGGGTCTACATTGCTAAGTCCTACTGAATAAGTATCCCATGTATAATCTATGAAATAATAATCACCACTTGCATCCTTATTACCATATTTATCTACCTTAACTAAATTATTATCTGCATCACGTTTAAATGAAGTTGGTACATCCCAGCTCATATCAGCATTTTTGATTTTTACATAGCTTCTTACTATTACAGTATCAAAATATTGTCCAGAAATCTTTACCCAAACAGGATATTCATATCCACTTGCAGAATTATTGCTTGATGCATAATAATAATTTGCTGATCTCCAATGAATACTATCTTCATCTAACTTATCAGTATAATATTTAATATTATAATCAGAAGATGATTCAGGGTATGAAACATTAACACTTATAGAATGATATGCACCATCATATGTGCCATCATAAGGTGTGATTGAATATACGAATGTTCTATTCTTTATTTCAAACGAATCATGCAATATAATTTCATAATATTCTGTATGATCAATACCATTTTCATCTAGTACCATCCACTGTGGTCCCCACTGCCAGTCGCTGGATAATGTTGAAGTTCCAGTTGTTGTATATTCATATGGAATAGAATTAGTTGTTGATAAAGTACCATAAACATTATCTGTACCTACAAATAATGATTTTCTAAATTCTGCATGGATATCAACACCATCTTCTACCTTTTCTATTAATGATGGTGCAGTAACAGAATTAATAACGATACTCTTTGCTATACCATCATAAATTTTATAAGCATCTACATTATCTGTTCCATCCTTTAATGTAGTATCTTTCCAAAATGGATCAGTTCTATCTACATATAAATCAATTGGCCTTTTACTTATAGTAAATTCAACATATTCACTTTTAGAATTATAAAAGTCATGTTTTGATGCTTCTATCAATACATAATATGTTCCAGGGTATGTAGGATTTGTACTTTCAGTCCATTCATGCCATACTTCTGCACCCTCAGAATTATGTGTCTTAGTAAAGAATGTTGTTGTTACTGATTGCACTTCAGGTTTAAGTTTATGCTCATAATAACTACTTGAAGAAGTATAATAAATAGTTGATTTTAAACCAGATTCAACAATGAAATTAGTTGCTTTTACGTAGCTTCCTCCAGAATAATAATATAAATCGTTAGCTTCCCTTATACCTTTATATTCTTTTTCTGTTAATTCACCTAATTTTATGTAGTCTGAATTTTTGTATACATAATATTCTTTATCTGAATCCCATGCTGATGATGTTTGATAGTCACTTCCATCAAGATAATATAATACTGTTTCATCTCTATATCTTAGATATTCTTCTTCGGTTGAGAATTTTCCATATAGAATATAGGCTGAAGAATTATAAGTATAATATACTCTTTCAGGCATAAAGCCATATAATGATATTGGTGTGCCATCATATACTTTAGTGATAGACGCTAAATTATATTTGACATCACGCTTAACAATTTTAATGACTAAAGTTTCTTCAACAGTAACGAAGTTATATCTCTTTATTTGAACATGTAAATAATAATATAGATTAGGTTCATATTCTAAACTATTATCAAAATGCAACAATTGATTTGCTAATACACCCTTTCCGTCTTTATCAGTTATAGTATATGTTATTTCCGGCTTATGATTTTTATTGTCATAAATGTTGTCATTTAAGGCTTCCATCTTGAAATATCTTGAGCCATCACCATCAAACCCATATGTCATTTCACCATTATGGTTGGTAGTATATTTATATTTTGAATCGTTTTCATACGATAACGATACACTTGGTGTATATGATAACTCTTCTACAACAGTACTCCAGTCAATAGGATTATCTACTTTAGGATCATTAACAATATAATATCCTAATTTAAATTCATTATATATAATTTGAATTTCAGCATTTAATGTTACATTATAATAATCATTTTCATATATCTTAAATGTTGTTGTGCCTTCAGTTGTTTCTTTCTGAACTATAACAAAATTTAAATCATTAAGTGAAACACTATTACTTGATAAGAAATTAATTTGATCAGAATCAGTTATTATGCTTGATAAACCAACTTTACTCCAAGATAATGAAGGTTCTTGAGCAAAGCTTGAATATAGCCCTCTTTCGTTGGATTTAGATCTTATTTCACCATAAATTGTTGATAAATCTGAAAGACCAGTTATTTTAATATATTCAGAATCACTTACATAATTATCAGCCCATGTTCTGTTATAATAATAATCATCATCGATTCCAATTAAATATTTATTATTCCTAATTTCAATTATTACGTTGGCTTTAACAACTTTATATTCAGTTATTGCCATATTAGTAATATTATAATAAGTAGTACTTGATGTATAACGATCTCTTGTATCAACATTAACTATTTTATAATTTTTAGCACCATCACCTGTAATACCAGCATATGCCCATGATGTATAATCTGAGTTAGGATATATAATATTTTCAGCTGTATAATCAGTTATAGTTTCAACATAACAGCCAGATAATTTCACTTCTTCATAATCACCTGATGTGCCTTTTCTATATGCTAAAGCACTAGGGCTAATTTGATATCCAGTGTATTCATATTTAGCCATCTGTGGTGCCTCAACATAGAAATTCTCATAATTGCTCTCAGTAACTGACATACCGGTTATAATACTAAAACTATAATATGTCGTTGCACCATCATAAGTTGTTGCCAAAACATAAACAGTTTCAGTTCCTCTAGTAGATTCAACATAATAATTCATATAATTATCTTCTGTTACAGCAGTTGCTTCAGCTATAGAATAATAAACAAATGCGTTGCTATAAGCATAATGATTTGCCTTATAATACATATAATCAACAGTTGATCTTCCACTATATCTTAACACTACATCCATAGGTTTTATTTCAACTGTTACATATACATTAACATCAAAATTTTTAGTTACTACAGCACCAGATCCTGTAAGTGTTACTTTCCATGGCATACTCCAAACTAAACCATCTGATTTTGCTTCTGAACAATTATCACCATAAGATGCATATGTTCCGGCATCCTTATCATAAGTTCTTAATGTTCCACTGAATGTAAATCTAGAGCCAAAGTCTTGGCCATATAATGAGTTATTTCCTGAATTCCAACTTGATAATGTGAAATAAGCATTCGGATTATATTCTGCAGTAAAGTATGTTGTATAGTTAATACCATTTGCATCATAAAACAAATCAATTACATATTTTTCGATTGTAAATGGAGTACTTCCACTGCCAGTTAAATAGATTGTATAATCACCATAAGTTCTAGCATTTGACAAATAAGCTGCATATTCAGTCGTATTTAATGAATAATTAAGTTTAGCTTGTCCTGCTAATATGTTATCTGTATATGAATAATTAAATAATGACTTACTTAATTCAAGGCCAATTGAAGATGAAGCTGATTTACCAGAATTGATAAATGCACCTACATATTCAGGATCAAATCCAATATAATACATACTAGGTGTCCAAGCATTACCTGTATATGTAGCTTTAAATGAATCATCTAATTTAGATTCCATTGAAGATAATTTTACATATGGAGTTGATGATCCACCTACACCACTTCCATATGACCATACATCACCATAGAATACATATCCAGAATTAATAATATTTTTGTAATATGTTTCTGATGTTTCTATTTTATTAGAACTAAATGAATACAAACTAGCTTCATATCCGATTATATCTGTAAAATCAGTAATACTAGTACTATCATTTTTAGTGATTTCAGTGAAGTTTTGTGCTATAGATTCTGGTACATAATTTGGTGCTTTTGCTTTATTCGCTTCAAAATAAATATCTACACGTTCACCATTATTAAATGCACCTTGACCAATAAGTTTATATGTATCAGGTATGATTATTTTTGTAACTTTTGTTAAATTTTTAAATACATCGTGAACGATACCAACTACAGGTACGGCATTATATGAACTAGGAAGAGAAATCTGTCCTGTCAAAGCGTTTTGATCATCATAGCCATCAGCCATTCCTACAATTACATAGCCCTTCAAAGCTTTACTATAGATGTATTTATACATTGCTGATGTATCGCCAGGTATAACCATAACCGGATTCAAACAATTCCAGTTATCTACCCAAGTAGATGGCCATACATCTTCATTTTCATAAACCCAAATAACAAAACCGTTGCCGATTGCCTCAGTAAATACATTTTCTCTAATTGTTTCTGTGTTTCTAGGAATAACTATCTTAGAAAGATTATCGCAGCCTAAGAAAGCACCTTTTTCGATAACTTTTGTATTATCAGGAATAACTAATGTAGTTAGGCTTGTACAATTGTTGAACGCGTTCGCACCAATTGTTTCAATTGTTGCCGGAAGATAAAGGCCATTAGTTCCATTCCATACTAATGATGTACAGTTTTGGAATATACCTGCTGGTAAAATGTTGTTAGTTATAACATCATTTAAATTAACTCCGGTTAATGAAATACAATCTTTGAATAAGTATGCAGTTGCCTGACCTGGAGCAAGTGTCGCACTTGTTAGATAACTACATCCTGCAAATATACCAATACCAAATGATTCGATGTTTGAATTTTCTCTAACATTTGCTTCTGTTAAATTAAGACAGTTTGCAAATGCATAATTGCCAATCTTGTTAAACTTCTTGAAATCTATTGTTTCAATTGATGTTCCAGCAAGAGAATAATCACCAATTGATAGTTTTACACCATCTGAATAATATGAAGGTATTATTGTTCCAATATTTTTTATCTTACTACAGCCATAAAAACCATAGTTGCCTACGGTTGTAAAATTAGTTGTTTTTGTATATGTGAATGAAGATAGATTACTACATCCTGCAAAGGCGTAATTGCCAACCTGGTTAACATCAACATTAAATCTAACTGTACCTACAGTCTTCATATTATAGAATGCATAATCAGGTATATACCCTACGCTTCCAAGATAGTCAATCGTTATTGTGGTTAAGGTTGAAGGTACCTGATATCCTGTTGCTGAATATGATCCAGTAAATGCTTTATCACCAAAAATATATCCAGCTCTATGTGTATCACCACTATAGCCATTATCATTTCTATCATAACCAATCCAAGGCAATCTTAAATTAACCAAATTGCAGCAGTTATATGCAGCGTACTTTTCTATGTATGAAAGATTATTGTTTTCATTAAGTATTGTTAAATCAGTAAGTGATGTTAAATTTCTGAATGCATAAGAACCGATGACTGTTTCATCAGTTATGGTTACTGATTTTAAAGAACTTGGAACTTTTCTTACATATGATTCGTAATCAGCGATAGTGTAATCGCCATATGTGCCACCTGATGAAGAATAAGAAAATACCCACGTAAACATGTTTACGGATACATAATCTCTCCAGTACCACCACCAATTGTAATATTCTCCTCTTTCTCTACCAACAAAAGGAAGAGTTAGGCTTGTAAGTTTTGGCGTCTGATAAAATACATTTGATTCAATCCATGTAGTATAATTACCAATCTTTACATTTTCAATATTCCAACAGCTATGGAATAATCCTGATGGAATAGTAGGCATTTTTGTAATTGTGATATCTGTTAATGCATCTGGAATATATGAAGTAACCCCTGTAGTTAAGTTAGGAGTGTCTTTCCAAGTTTGGGCAATTGTTGAATCAGTCTTAAATAGGTTGGAAAAAGTTGTAGAACCACTAAGACTCGGAATGTATGGAACAGTCAAATATTTTAATCTATTTGAGCCTGAAAATGCATTATTTTCAATTCCTGAATCAGAATTTATTACGACAGTTTGTACTCCAGCAACAATTATGTTGTTCTTGTAATAACATAAATTACCAAGTGCCATAGACTCAACATTAGTCTCACCGGTGATTTCGATTGTTCCTAGTTTTACTGGAATTGCGTATTTAACTCCTCTTTCAGAAGCTTGGTAATAATTTGATTGGTCAGGGAATTCGCTACCAAATATCCAACCAAACGCATTGGCATCAACACCATCTACTGTTGCACTACCACGCTTGTAGCCTAAGAATGGAAGAGTAATCTTTTCAATATTCTTACAATACTGGAATGCATTTTCGCCCATAGTTTGTAATCCGTTAGGGATAGTTATATTTGTAATTGTCTCAACCTTTGTAAATGCACCCTTGCCAATGTTTAAAAGACCAGAAGGTAAATTTATTTCATCTTCATCTTTAACAATTTTAGTGTCATCGCCTTTATATTCTCCAGAATATACGACTGTTTTTAATTTAACACATCCTGAGAAAGCTAAAGCACCAATTTCTGTAATTGTTGCCGGTATATAAACTTTAGATAAGTTTTCACAATCAAAGAATGTACTCTCGCCAATACTTGTAGCTTCTTCAGGAATTACTATTTCTTCTAGCGATTTGCAATAAGAGAACATACCTAGTGACATACTCATCTTACTTGGCAAATCAACAGATTTTAAGTTAATACATTCGCCGAATGCATATTCGCCCATTTTTATAAGCTTTTCAGGTAATGTAACTTTTACAAGAGAAGATATTGATAAAAATGTTCTATTACCGTAAATGATGTTAGTAGCACTAGCACCAGTAATTTTTACTTCTTTTAAAGTTTCAGGTACTTCAAAAAACAATCTAGAATTTTCTGCGATGTTATACCAGTAAATAAGTGTACTTCTGTTGCTTGTTGCTGAAGTATCGATAGCACCAGATTCAGTCATTGTGTAATATTCAGACTGATAATCTTTAATACCAGTCTGAGAACCGGAATCTTTGCCATAATATCCTTTTGAGAACGCCATATGAAGCGGATTGACTTCATCATTTAGTTTATAACCAACAAAAGGGGCTTGGTAATAAACTACTGAGGACATACCATAAAAGGCACCTGGATTGATTTCAGTAACAGTATCAGGAACAACTACTGCAGTTATGGCTGATCCATAAGCTTGGATTGTATATAAATATCCATCGGCATCGTAGCCATAGTCACTTGCTGAAACATTATGTTCTGTTTTAGCTGTGGAATCAGTTGTATTAACTTTTGTGACTGTGTAGGCTTCGCCGCCATATTTGACAGTTTTTGGAATCTCGAGTGTGTTTGTGTATTCTGTGAATTTATCATTACTAGGCTCCAAACCAGTAAATGTTGCTTCATGGGTAGTAGAATCATATGTGAATGTCAGATTGCTACCATCGATTGTGTCATTCAAATCATACCCACTAACAGTTACCGAATCCCCTGTTCCAGTAGCATTGATGTTCACGATAAAAGCCAAAAAGCCTACACAAAGTGCAAGCATAGAAACTAAAATTGCAAACTTGGCTTTTAGCAAACGTTTTCCTTTCTTGTTAATTTGGTTGCTCATAAAATCACTCCCTTTTTAGTGAAATTGTAGTAACAAAATTTTATTCCTTTGTAGTATTTTAACTTATTTTCTGCAATTTGTAAATATTAACATAGTTAATTTTTTACAAAGGAATTTTTTATCTTTAAACGAGTCCTAACATAAAATGATAAAAATTGGTTTCTTCATCTTATGTTAAGACTCGTTTCGGGTGTGTTTATTTTTCCATAAAACACACCCAAAATTCATCTTAGTTTTTAAGCCATCAAAGACCTGCTTTTTAGTCGAATTTTATATAATAATTTTCTTCAAAATCAGCAGATCCTGATAGCTGATAATTGATAATCGTCATATCTAAAGAATTGGCTTTACCATCGTGATTTACGTCTGCAGCAGCTAGCTTGTAAGTTGTGAAATATTCTTTACCTGATAAGTATCTATTAAGTAAAATCTTATCAGAAATATTTACGTATCCATCGCCATTGATATCGCCATAAATTATGATTGTTACTTTATCAATTGTAATTCTATTTGTATCAAGCAATTCTACTGTAAATCCGGTTCCAACCACCTTAGTATCATATTTATCTTTAGATACATATATACCACTAGTATCGAATACATTGATTCTTGATTGCTGGTCTTCACCAAATAAACTTATAAATTCACCTACAGTTGTCTTTGAATGAATGTATGATACATATACATCATCATCCTGATTATATACTGTATGGCTTGCTTCTAACAAGTATAGTGAAGATGTAGATTTCTTTCTGTAGAATGTTGCGTATGGGCTGTTTTCGAAACTCAATACTAATGACTGAATTACGAATCTAACCTTTCTTACTCCACTGTAGTTTCCGCCTTCTTTAGCAGTTAATACTACATATGCATAATCATATCCGTTGAATGCTTCTACATTATTTTCGTAATCTACTGTGTAGTCTTCGCCTTCAACTAATGCTACGCCGTTTAATGTTAATGTAACACTTGGAGTAACTTTTGATGCTGTGTATTGTTGTTTAGCAATTGCTGTTTCTTCAATTAATTGTGAATCAATTGCAAGAGCCTCAACTACTATTCTAACAATTATATCTTCTTGTGTATTATCGCTCCAGCGATAATTAGAATCAGTTAATGAAACTCTGACTTTATATGTTCCTGCATTCTTTATTTAACCAGGCATATCTTGTCCTAATTCATCAACAAGTGATGCTATAGCGTACTGATCGCTATTTATAACTTCAAGTATCTGACCTGTATAAGTAGTTGTAACCTCAGTTGGCTTATCTACTAATGCTTGAGATATATTGAAGCTATGGCTTGATGTAGCATTAGAAATTATGTAATTAGAATCATCAAGTGCTGCATAAGCAGTGTAGTTACCGATTGCAGAAGATGTTTCAGGAATTGTTGTTACTGATACTCTTACTGTATCATAAGTAGAACCTATGATAAATGCGTTAGGTAACTGAACCTTACCATTGTATTCGAATTCTTCTCCTACCCAGAAGATATCTACTTCTTTTGGAGATATAACGAATTCTATAACAATGTCATTTGCTAGAGCTAGGTAGTTTGTACCTTCAGCTATACTTATAACAAGCTTATATGTTCCAGCATTCTTAACAACTTGAATTTCTTCATACTCATTAGTTTCTTCATTAAGTTTATAATATGTGTAATTCATTAATCCATCACCTGTATAATTGATTACTGGATTAGTTACAGTCTTACCATCATAAACCTTATTAAGATTAATTCCTGAAGTATCAATATTAACTATAGCTTTTTCGATATTGATATCAACGCTACCTTTTATAGCCTTATAATTATCAAATAATACTAGATAATAAATTGTCTTTGTACCATTTGTTGCATTAGTATATCCAATCTGTTCATTTGAATAACCATAAGTACCAACAACATAATATGTAACATTATCAATATCTGCAGTTGTGAAATACCTGTAGAATGAATAATCATTAATCATAGCTGTATCAACTGGGTTTACTTGATAATAACGTGTCTTTGTATCAAATGATGTATATTCACCATCAATCTGATATTTAGCTTTTCTATAGCCTATGCCACTTACATATATATAATATAAATCATTTAAGAAGCCTGTTTCAGTTGGATTAACAACTTCATCGATAGAATAATATGTTCTATTTCCGAATACATCAACTTCTTTATCTGAATAAAGTATCATGTAATTGCCTACTACATCATCTAATCCACTAAATTCTACAGAGTGATAATTTCCATCATAATATCCGTTATAACCCGCTATTGCAGTTACATTAGAATCAAGTGCTGTAATCTCTAAAGTTACTAATAAGTCGATATTGTAGTTAGCTGTATTATCATTTCCATCTTCATAAATTACGATATCAGATATATCAAAATATCTTGATTCATAATATGTACCTCTTGCAGATACGATAGATTTTAATATACCGCCAACTGTTATTATAGAATTATTGTTCTTAGAAGTTACACCTGTATTTGAATTATATGTAAGTTCATATAATTCACTTGCATCATTAAGTGTAAATACTTGGTTTTGGTTATCAAATTCTTTAGTGTATACCTTATCGATGTTGCCGATATAGATATTAGCTTTTGTAATGACTAATTCATATTCATGGCTGTACGCTTCATAATTTACGCTTTGACGCATTTGAATTGAAACAACGTATCTTCCGGCATTTCTTGGAATTGCTGAAAGTCTATTGCCATTAGAATCAATTATATGATAATCGATTACTACATCTTGATCACCAATCTTATAATAATCATTATCACTGATTGCAAATTCAGTAGAATCATATTCTTTATAAATTACATTATTGACTATAACAAATTTATTTAAATCTAATTCAACTTTAGACTGAGCTCTTATTATTTCTATATCATAAGTCTTCTTAGTCTCTTTATAATTTATTGTTTCATAAATTGTTATTTCAAGTGTATATTTGCCCTGAACTGAAACACTGCTTAATCTATTACCATTTACATCAATATATGTATATGCATATTCATATTCGCCTTCATAATTATTCATTATAATTTCAGGCTTATATTCAGATCCATCATATGTCTTAGTTGTATCAGATATTAAACCATAATCATAATCAAGCTTATTGATTACAAGTACAAATTCTGAAGAATAAGGTGTTCTTTCAGTTCTTGTTACTGCATAACTAATATAATATGTACCAGCATATACTTCATTGTTTCTTGTATATAATGTATCTTCATATGCTTTTGCTTCTGTATCTGATAATCCTAAATAGATGCCCTTATAGTATGTTACATCATCAGTAGCATCTGCCACAACAACATAATTTTCTCCATCATATACATATAATTTACCACTATAAACTTCATCTACAGCAAGTTCTACATAAACTAGTTTGTAATATCTATAATATTCAGTCTCATTTGTTCTTTCTTGATAAGTTGTTTCGCTATATGATAATGAATAAGGGAATGTATGAGTACTGTTATTATAAGTTATAACTGAACCTTCTTCACCATCAAATTCTATCTCAAATGGCTGATTATAATCCACTATGTAAGTGTAATAGCCTTCGCTATCCTGACTTACTTCTTTTTCTGTCTCGTCATCAATAAATTTGAATTCAATATCTTTATATCTAATTGATACAGATAATATAGTCTGAAGATTATATGATGAAGTAACATCCTTACCATTCTTATCAATAATAATAAGATTAGTATTGAAGTTTGAATTAGATGTATATGTACCCATAGCGCCAGTCTTTGTTGTTAATATCAATGATAAGTTATCTGTACCTAAGATATTATAAATCTTACCACCATTTGTATAATATGTATAATTCTTATCTAATACTGTGAATCTATAATATTCCTGATCCTTATCATAAGATAGTGCTCTTGTGTAACTATGAGTTGCATCATCATAGATATAGAAGTTAGTGTAAACTACTTCTGGCATAGTATCACTTGATTCTAGAACATAATATACTCTATTTCTTACATAATAAGTTAAGCTATTATCATATGTTGCTGCAGCAACAAACTTATTTTCACTTGCATCATATAAATAATACTCATTGTAATTTTCTGCTAAGTAATCATATTCATTTTCGTTATTGAATGAAGCCTCAAATTTAGTATCATTGCTTTCCCAAGCGAATGTACCTGAATATGTAAGCTCAATTCTTCTTGGATTGATTACTAATGTTGCCAAGTCTCCTGCAAGCGAGAAGTCATCTCCAGCATTAGTCAACGCTTTAACTTGGTACGTACCACCATATAAGCCTTTCACTAATTCGCCATTTTCGTATAGTGCATTACCATTTCCATCAGTTATACCTACATTTAAGTATACCTTTTCACCTGTAGTATCATAGATATATGCAGTAGGTACATGATATTCTCCATCATATGTATATTCGAAGTTAAGCCACTGTACACGGGATACTCTTTCAACAATTTCGAATGTATATGCTTTAGTAGCACTAGTGTAATCAGCATTTCCTCCAACCGTGATTTCAACTACATATATACCTACTCTGCTTGGTCTTTCAGTGATATATAATTGTTCAGTCTCTTCTGCTGGATTTTCTGATACAACATATTCATATGAAGCATTATTATTCTGATCATATGATACATTAAGTACATAATATGTATAACCGCTGTTAGCATAATAATTAGCCTTGAAGTATGAAGTTGGCTTTTCAACACCTTCATTTATCTTAGATGTTCTATATACATAATATGGAATAGATGTTGAGATATAAGATGTTGCAACTATACGCATTGTATAGTAAGTTGTACTTGAGTCAAAACTTGTTGCCTTGATATAGGCCTTATTAGATTCACTCCATACATAATAATTATTATAATTATCAGCTGCCACCTCGTTAGTATCTACCTTAGCAGGACGATAATAACGATATGGTGAAGAATTGTAACTGTTTCTTATATATGTTTCATAATATCCTTCTGGTTGAGAATAATAATCATTATAATTGTAATATTTATAAGTTATATTCGCTGATGAAGAATATGTATAAACCTTAGGATCCTTTACAACTGTACCTGTATACATCTGTCTTAAATATGTTGTATCAATTTCAATATTCGCTTTTGTTTGAGCAATCCTGAAGAAATATGTTTCACTCAAGCTCTTGATGTTTACATCGCCTGTTACAGTTAATATTGCATAATATAATCCAACATAAGTTACAGATGAAACATGAACTGGCATATTCATTATATAGTCAGTATATTTATCTTCATTTACTAAATTACTATCTACTTCTACTAATTCATAATATGAAGTTTCACTATCATAATTATCTGTAGATGTTAATTTACGATAGAAGTCACCATCTAAATATAGACAACCTAATGCTTCTTCTGCATTATCTTTTGTTCTTAATTTATAATATGTAATCTCTCTATTATAAATACTAGCCTTAATGAAGTAATCTTCTAAGAATGAATAATATTTAACAGAAATTCTATTACTGATATCAGGTATCAGTTTATTATATGAATATGACCCATCACTATTTAATGTCTTAGTAGTGAAATTATAATTCAATTCATAAATTGATGTATCGTATTCTTTATCAAGTTTAGTTTCATCTACATTTGATGCTAATTCAAGTTGATTAATGTGAAGCTGAATTGTACCTGTAGATGTATCATAATATGGTGCAGTAACTGTAAATCCAATTTCAATAAATCCAACATCAGTCAATCCAAATGGAGATAATGAAGTTAATGTGTTGCAGTTGTAGATTACCCTAGCACCTGATACATTAGTAGTAATTAATGCTTGATGATATAGACTGTCATATTCATAATTAATTACATAAATATTTTTCTCAGCATCTGCTAATACACCATCAACTACAGTATATGGTGCGCCTTCATATTTAATTTCAACAGATAAATTATATTTAATATTGAAATTACGTTTAGCATCTGTTCTTGCATAATAAGTTATGCCATCAGTTACTTCAGATGCAACCTGATATTCTCCGTCAACTAATTCATATAATATTCCACTATATTCGCTAGGATTATTTACTACATCATAATGGTAGATAAATAATGTATTGGTTACAAACATAGACTCGGATGTATATTTCTTAGTTTCGCCTGATAATGTTGATATTGATCCAGATACTACAAAGCCTTCTGGTAATCCTTCAATTGTAATTTCATCTGCAGATTTACTCCAAACATCACCATTCTTATAAATCATTATATCTGTAGCTTTAATTGTAATATCAACTGGTACTATAGTATATGATATTTCAATTTCTTTATGCTTATCAGATTCTAAATAGTTTTCTCCATAAGCCAATATGAAATTATCATTGCCATTTGTTGTATAAATGAATTTCTGGCTTCCTGTAGATAAATTATCATAACCTTCAGATTTAACATATCCTAATGTTAATCCAGCACGGTTTAAGATTTCTCTTGTTGTATCAGAATAAGTGATAATTGGATATGTAACACTACCAGTGTAATAAATTGAAGTGTTATTTATGCTTAATTGCACTGGATATGGATTAATGTAGAATCCAATTATAGAAGTATTATCTAAAGTATTAGCATCACCATTAACAGTTACTTTAATCTTATATTCTCCGGCATCAACTGGAGCTGAATAAAGTTTGTTACCATTACTATCTTGCCATTCATAAGTAACTTCTCCAGTTGAACTTGTCTTAATATTAGGCTCATCTAATGGTTCGCCGTTATAAGTGCTTCTATCTAATGTTACACTTATGGTTGCATTTGCTTGTATAATTTCAACTTTAAATGTTTCTATATCGATATTGAAATTATTTGTAACATTCTTAGTTATACCACCAGATTCTTTCTTAACAGTAAAGCTATCTGTTAATAATACAACTTTTGAAACACGTTCATGATTATCGCCTTTATAAAGAGTTCCACTATATTTCAAGAATTCATCTCTTGATAATTCTACTTCAACATAAGTCTTTCTTTCTTCATCATAGCGATAATATTTAGCATCCTTATCATAATTGATACTATATATACCAACCTTTAATTCTGATGTTTCATATACTAAATTAAGAATATAACCACTAAATCCTACATTTTTTGTTTCATTATTAACAATTGCAGTAGCATTTATTTCATCTGTTTGACCACTGATAGTATAACTATAAGATTCTATATTACCTTTATAGCCTGTAGATGTTGATACATTAACTTTAAGATCTATCTTGGAAATAACAAATGTTTCTTCTAATGTTTGTGCAATATAATTAGCTGTCTCAACAACATTAATTACAACTTTCCATGTTCCTGCATCAGTTGCAGAAGACTGAGCTATATCTAATTTTTCCTCATCAATAAATCTATAATATCTTATTACAACTTTCTTGTTATATTCTTCTGTTGATAAGCTTATCAAATCATTGTTATATACATTATATTCTAATGATACAGCATCTCCATCATATGGTTTATTAAGGTCTTTAGTTATTTCTATAACCGGAGTTGCTTTTTCAATTATCAATACTATTGTTCCGTAATAATCTTCAAAATTATCGCCAGTTACTTTAAATTGAATTATATGTTTGCCAGCCTCTACTGGAGCTTTGAAATATGATTCACCTTCAGTTCTATTTTCTTCATCAACATCTTTAAGATAATCTTCATCACCTGGATATTTATAAGTTATGGTAGCGATATTAGCATTAATTAAATCAGTTCCTGTCTCATCTTTTACATTAACTTTTATATTCTGACCTTTTCCATTATATGTTACAGTCTGTGAATCATATGTTACATCATCAATAACACATTCACTCTTATCATAGCTTACATTAAATGATGGATATTTAACATAAATATAACCACCTATACCAAATGTATAATTGTTGTTATCTCTTACTCCTGTTTGAGTATTATCAAGTTTATATAACGTTACACCTGATGATGCTAATTCATTTGCTTCATTAGCATCTAATTTCCTAAATACAGCCTTGTAATAATTTTCTTCAGTTGAATTATATTCAGATTCTTTATAACTGATTTGATCTATTACATAAATATTATCATTATAATTATTATGATTATATAGAACCTCAATTAATGATATTTCATTATTGTTTTCATCATAATATGTAGTATTAGCTTTATATTCTTTTGCAAGAACATATTCATCATCTACTAGTTCATAAATATTTACTTCAGCACTGATTAATTCATTAAATGCAAATTCATCATCTATTAATACATACTCAAATTTATAGAATGTAATATCAGTAGCATCATATACATTTTCAACTTCAGTATATCCATCCTCAGCATCATATTTATATACTTTATTTCCGTCTAACTTAAGTTTTATTGCATCTTCATTATCTATTTCTACATATCTACCAAGATAATATTTAGTTGCATTATTAAATTCATTTGTATTCTTAGCATATGTAATAACTTTTACATATAATTGTTCAGAATAATTTGCTGCAGCACTATTATCTAATAATTCATATTCCATTACATAATATGGATCAGCTGATTCTGAATCATATTTAGTTGCTTTATATGTCTTTTCAATATATGTGATTACATATTCAAATCCTAATAATGTATTTTCAAATCTAGTCTGAGCTATAGTTGGCTTAAAGTAGATACTACCATTAAATGAATCATCAGCAAGTAATCCTGAAATTACATATTCTGAATTAGAAACCCATGTATATGAATAATATGTAGCATTATCAATATATCCAGTTGGATGAACATATGATGTTCCATTATAGATATAATAATTTTCATAATTATCATTGTTTACATATTCGATTTCAACAAATAGATAATAACCTTTTTCACTGACTTCTTCACTTGTTGGAAGTCTATATGTGCCATTATCATTAATATATAAACTTAAATAATTATCACTAGTAATTGCATTTTCATCAATTTCAATAATGCCATAATATTTAGTCCCTGATGAATATGATGTAGCCTTGGTATATTTACCATCAGATAATACATAATATTCATTAAATTTATTTTCATTAATTACAGGTACTGTTCTTAATGTATAATATGCAATATTTTCATCATATGAAGTTGCTTTAACAAATGAATTATTATCATCAATTACATAGAATGAGCTATAATTATCTTTATTTACATTAGCAACGTAATAATAATATGAATTACCATTTAATATTACTTCGATGTGGTTATTAATAACATCCTCACTATTATTAAGTGTCAATGTGATTGTTCTAGTAAAGATAGTAAATGATCTTTCAAGAACTTTAGAACGGAATAATGGATCTCTACCATCAGTCCACTGATAATTAGTTGAATCTCTTAAGATGATGTATACGAAATATATACCTGCATCAGTTCCACCTAATTTATCTACATCAATTCTCTTTAGATAATATTCATTAGATGTATGAACATAATAATTTATATTTTCATTATATAAAGCATTACTATCAAGTTTAGTATATTCACCTGTAGCTGCATTATATGTATATAAGTTAGACTTGATATTATCAAATGCTTCAGTATTTACAATATAATATTTATCTTCTTTTTCAAATGTAGCATTATCATCAAGTTTAGTATATTTATCTGTATTTTCATCATATGTATATAATGAAGACTTTAAATTACTGAATGTATTTTCATTATGAATATAATATTTAGTATCTTTATCAAATGTAGCATCATTATCAAGTTTAGTATATTTATCTGTATTTTTATCATATGTATATAATGTAGACTTAATAGCACTAAACTGATCTTTAGTTATGGCTTTTGATACATATTCGTAATTATCAGCTAATACAGTTACTGAAACATAATTATTATTAGTTATATTCTTGATAATATATTCTAAATTATTAGCAGGATCTGCTACTTGCTTATATGTATAAGTATTAGTTGTGCTATTATACCAAACATAGAAATCGTATTTATCGCTTGCATCAACATTTGTCATAAACTGTTTATGGCCATTATATGTCAATGATGACATGATTTCTGGGTTATCGATAGTAACCTTATTTACGATAAATGTAGCAGTATAACCAAATAATTTATAGTTTGTATTAGTTGTAGATGCTGAAACTAAGAATCTACCTATTGAATGAGGAATACCATCATTTCCTTCTATTTTATTACCTGATGCTTCATCTACGAAAGAATATGAAATAGGTACGATTTCTTCTACATATTCATCATATGGATCAACTATTACTACAGTTGCTTTAGGTAATGTTAAATTAGCTTCATAATCTGTAGATAGATTACTCCATCTTACGATTAATTCTTTTTGATTAATTGTAACTTTTACACCATCAAATACCAAATAATAATTATCAGTTAAAACTTTATCGCCATTGATTACACTCCATGAATCAAATACGAAGCTGTCATAATTATATACATAATATTTAGTATAATTAGACATATCAACACTATTATTCTGTTCAAATGTGTAATATTCATATGATGAATTATATTCATTTGCTTTAACATATTTGCCATTAGATAATACATAATATGTACCATTATTAAATGTGGTTTCATCAATACTACCAGCAGTAACTATAGTCTTGCTGTAGTATGTATTATTTTTTGCATAACTTATTGCAGCACTAAAGTAACCACTAGTTTCTTTATTAATACCATAATAAACTTTACTATCAACATCAGTAGATCTAATGTGAGCATTTAATACATCATTTGAGTTCATGTATCCTGAAGTCATATTATTGATATTAGTATATGTAGTGATTGTATTATTTAAATCTTTTTCGTAATATGTGTTTTCTTCAAATGTCATTGAATCAACATATACGATATTAATTGGAGCTTTAGTAATTGTGAAATGACGATATGCTTTATCAGATGTAGTACTTCCGCCCTGAGCATCATAATAGAATATTCTTGTATTATTTGATAAGAATGTAACTAAAGCATCGCTTGAATTAGATGATGTGTTAGATGCATTTACGTTGTTACTATATTCAACTCTATAAGCACCATAATTATTATATACTGGGATATTTACATTAGTCTTAACATAAATATTGCCGCTATAAGCATCCATTAAATCTTTACTTCCAAATGCCTTATATTCATTATTTTCAGTATCATAATAATAATAGTTTTCAAAATTGTTACTATCAAATGCTACCTTTGTATAAACATCTTCTTCATTTATGGTTTCTTTAGTGTATAAGCTTCCAAATAATCTTGCGAATTCATATATGTCGCTTATTGTAACTTCCATATAACCATCAACATTCATGTAATATTTATTATTATGGTTAAATAATACATCTGTTGCAAGAACATATGAATTATTATGAATTACTCTAGCTGTTGAAATAACTTGACTTACTACAGTTATTTCACTGCCTGTATACATAATTTCATAATTGTCTATGAAGCTTTCATAAACTTTTTGTATTGCAAATACATTATATGAACTATAAACTAATGCATCTTGTGCATTTGCATCAGTTATATGATCATATCTTACAAATCTGTAATATGTATTAGCTGAATCAAGTGTATTTCCATAAGCTACTACATTATAATATTCACCAGTCTTAGTACTATCTTTTAAGTAAATATTATAAATTTTATTTTCATATAGATATGAAGCAAGTTCATAAGATATTTCTTCATATATAGGCTTATAGAATGTGTTATTAGTATCAGCTACATAATATGTATTACTGCTATCTAATTGTTCAGCCTTAGTTAATGTATAATATGCTTCACCTAAAACATATTCTCTAGCTTTAATGAATCCATTATTAGTGTAAATATAATAATTAGTAACATTGTTTACATTAACTACAGTAGATTCTACAACTGATGCTACATAATAACATCTATTAATTGTTGTATCTTCTGCTACAACGAATCTTTGGTATGAAGAAATTCCATCTACATAACTTGTTACTTCAACATAATTATCTTTATAATAACCAATTAATTTATAATCAGTTGAGCTTATTATGATTTGATAATTAATAGTATCTGAACATATCCAAGAAACATTTTGGCCATAATATACTAAAGCACTACCCTTAATCCAGTTTTCTTCATTATATACATCATTACCGCTTATCGGCATGTTAGCGATGTAAACAAGAAGTGGTTTATCATCATAGAATCCATAAACTATATCTTTACCGATTTCTTTTATAGATGAGGCAATAGATATACCCTGAATACTATATAATCCTTGTGGATATTTACTGAAATATTCTAAGAATGCTTCATCAACAATCTTAGTATCCGTAACTGGCGTTCCACATCCACATCCGATTCCGAGAACATGTTCCTGACA
>CAKZZJ010000051.1 GCA_937885165.1 uncultured Caryophanales bacterium | reverse complement strand
CGAAAGGTATGCACAGAGCCTGATAGACGATGGATCCGGATTAACCGCAATTGACGGACATGTAATTTTATCCTGCTCCAGGCAAAACGACCTCGCAGATTACGGAAACAAGTACGCCAAGTTAGGCAATAAGCAATTGAATGTACTGGAAGCATACGATGCTATTCTGGAAACCCCTCTTACAAGTAAGGCGTACGAAGGGGGATTGCTGGACAAGAGTTCGGTAAAGGATTTGCTTGAAACATTTTCTCCTTATTTATGTATAATATTCATAAATAAAAAAGAAGATGCCAATACCCTATATTCTAAAATTAGAGAATTAAATTATAATGCCTGCTTAATACATGGCGATATATCAACAAGACAAAGAAAGAAAATATTAGTAGATATAAATAATTTAAAATATCAATATATTATCGCTACTGATTTGGCTGCCCGTGGAATCGATATTATTGGCGTAACACATATCATTAATTATGAATTACCATATAATTATGAATTTTATATTCATAGATCAGGCAGAACTGCCAGAATGAATAAAGATGGCGTAGTATATACACTTTATGATGAACTTGATGATACTTACTTAAATAATTTAGAGAAAAAAGGTATCAAACCTGAGTATTATGAAGTTAAAGATAAAGAATTAGTATTATATAAAGGAAGAAATAAAAGAGCTGATAGAAAAAAACCTGAGACAGATTATCATAAAAAAGCTTTATCACAGGTTAAGTTAGGGAAGAAAAAGCCAGGCTATAAGAAAAAAAGAGCGATGGAAGTAAAGGCTTTAGAAGAAAAAATGGCTAAATCTGATAAAAAGAAAAATAAAAAATGGTATAGATAAAAAATAGAAAGGATAGATATTAAATCTATAATGGTGAAGAAGATGAGGAAAAATTTTGGTGTTAAGTCATGGATTTATCCCGAACCAGTATTAATGATTGGGACTTATAATGATGATGGCAGTTCTAATATTATGAACGCAGCCTGGGGTGCAATGAGTGAAACAGATGAGGTGTTTATTTCTTTATCAGAACATAAAACCACAGAGAATTTCTTAAAAAGAGGTGCTTTTACTATAAGCATCGCTACTAAAAAAACAGTTGTAGAAAGTGATTATTTTGGTGTAGTATCAGGGAAAAAAGAAGACAAAGTAAAGAAAGCCAATTTTCATCCTATCAAATCAGAATTTGTTGATGCTCCACTGTTTGAAGAATATCCTATAGCTTTGGAATGTAAGCTTAAATCATTTTCTAGTGATGGCAAATTAATTGGCACAATTGTGAATGTATCTGTAGATGATAGTGTACTTACAGATGGTAAAGTTGATTTAGATAAGCTTGAAGCAATCGCCTATGACCCATTTAACAATAAATATGTTTTATGCAAGGAAGTAGTTGGAAGTGCCTTCAAGGACGGATTAAAACTAAGAGGTAATAAATAATGAATTTTATAGTACCTGATGAGGTCGATTTTGTAATAGATATGCTTCAAAGATCAGGATATGAAGCATATTTAGTGGGCGGTGCTGTAAGAGATTTAATTATGGGCAATACTCCTAAAGATTTTGATATCACTACTAACGCAAAAGTAAATGATATCCAAAATATCTTTAAGGATTATAATCAGTTTTCAAATGGTGGTTTTGACCATGGCACTGTTTCTATCATAATTAATGAAATGACGCTGGAAATCACAACCTATAGGGGTGATGATGCGACACTTCTTTCAGATTTAGCTAAAAGAGATTTCACAATAAATTCACTTGCTTATAATAAGATGAGAGGCTTAATAGGAATAAAAGAAGGTGAAAACCTTATTGGCTTTGATGATATCAATTATAAGGTTATAAGATGTGTGAATTCTCCTGTTGATAGATTTAATGAGGACCCACTTAGAATACTTAGAGCGCTAAGACTTGCAGTAACACTTGATTTTAATATTGAAACATTTACCAAGAAGATGATGTTTTATTATAAAGATTTATTACATGATGTGGCCATAGAAAGAATAAGAGAAGAATTTAATAGAATTATAGTTTCTCCAAATGCATATAAATTTTTACATGAATATAGAGAGATAATCGCTGTATTTATTCCTGAAATAGAAGATATGTTTGATTTCGACCAGAAGAATAAATATCATCCTCACGATTTATATACTCATACTGTTAATGTAGTAGCTGGTGTTAAACCGGAATTAGAAGTGAAGCTTGCCGCATTCTTTCATGATATAGGTAAACCACGCTCTGTTGTTTATGATAAGGATTTAGGAGCTAGTTATTATCATTATTATAATCATCCAAAGGTCGGGGCAGAAATGACAAAGGATATCTTAAAAAGACTAAAAATGCCTAAGATAGTAGTTGATGATGTATATTTACTCGTCTTATATCATGATTATGATTTCTCATTATCACTTAAAAACACCAAAAGATTATTATATAAATTAGGTGCTAATTCTAATGAATTATTTTTAAAACTTATTGATTTAAAAAGAAGCGATTATCAAGATCATGTTGGTATTGAAAAATTTATTGTTGATCTAGATAAGGTAGTAGAAAATTATGAAAAAATCATAAAAGAAAAAGAATGCTTCAAAATTAAAGATCTAGCAATAAATGGTGATGTAATTGTTGGATTTGGTTATCATGGTGAGGAAATAGGTAAAAAATTAGTTCAAATTTTAAATTTAGTAATCGATGGTAAAATTAATAATACCAAAGAAGATATTATAAACTATTTAAATAGCGAAAAAGAGGAAGATAAAAATGTATGATGTTGCGATAATAGGAACTGGTGCTGCCGGAATCAGTGCGGCTCTTACATTAAAACAATTAAATAAAAATTTTATCTGGTTCGGATCAAAGAAATTATCATTTAAAATTAACGCAGCTGAAAAGATAACTAATTATCCTGGTTTAATCAGTGTGAGTGGAAAAGAAATGCGTGAAGTATTTTCAAAACAGATTGCGGCTCAAGGTATAGAAATCACTGAAAAGCAGGTTACTGGTGTCTATGATATGGGAGATTATTATTCTTTATTATGCGGAAGTGAAGAATTTGATGCCAAATGTGTAATTTTAGGTCTCGGTGTAGAAATGCAGAAGCCAATTCCCGGTGAGCTTGATAATGTAGGAATGGGTGTATCTTATTGTGCTACATGTGATGGGATGCTTTATAAAAATAAAGTTATGACTGTATATGCTCAAAATAAAGATTTTGAAGAAGAAGTGGAATTTTTGCAGGAAATCGCAGCTAAGATTTATTTTATTCCTTTATATAAGGATTATGAAATAAAAGGAGATAATGTAGAAGTTATAACAAAAAGACCTAAAGAAATAAAAAGAGAAGGACGTAAGATGCATATGGTATTTGATGATTCTGATATTGAATCAGATATCATATTTATGCTTAAGAGTGCTGTATCACCACAAATATTAGTTCCTGGTATAGAAGTAGATGGTTCTCATATTAAAGTAAATAGAGCCTGTGAAACTAGTATGAGAGGTGTATTTGCTGCTGGTGACTGTACAGGAAGACCATATCAATATACTAAAGCTGTAGGCGAAGGAAATATTGCTGCCCATGGTGCAGTAAGTTTTCTTGCAAAAAACAAATAAAATATAAAAAAGAGAAATCTCACTGAAATGGATTTCTCTTTTTAAACAACCAAAATTATTTATTATGCTTTTCTTTTTTCTTTTCTTCTAAGATTTTCTTTAGATCTTCTTCAGTAAAAATGTATCTTTCATTACAGAAATTGCATGTGATTTCTGCTTTTTTTTCTTTTGATAAAATATCTTCTAAATCTTCAACTTCTAAGGTTTTAAGCCCTTTTCTAAATCTTTCTTTAGAACAATTACATTCATAACTTAAATCCCTTTTTTCTAATAATTCATAGTCACCATCAGTGATCTCTTTTATGATATCTTCAGGTTCCATTCCTTCATCTATCATGGTGGAACAAGGTTTGATTGTTTTAAGTTTTTCTTCAAGCTTATCCAAATCCTCACTCCTACATCCTGGCATAACCTGAATTAAAAATCCGCCTGCAGCCTTTACGCTAGAATCGGGGTTGAATAGTACTCCTAAACCAACAGAAGAAGGAATTTGTTCTGATTTAGCAAAATAATATGTAAAATCTTCAGCTATTTCACCTGATACAAGTTCACATGATGATGAAAAAGGTTCTCTCATATGTAAATCTTTTATTACTTCAATCATGCCATCATTACCAACACCCATGCCCACATCAAGCTTATTTCCTCTTTTTAAATAGACACCAGGATTTTCTACATAGCCTCTTACTTTACCATCTGTTGCTTCAACAGTAATTTTACCTATAGGTCCGCCGCCATTGACACTAATATTTAAAAATTCACCGCTTTTATATGTACATGACATTATAGCAGATATAGTAAGCACTCTTCCTAATGCTGCAGCACTTGTTGGCCACATATTAAACCTTTTTTGGGCATAGCTTACCAAATCTGTTGTTCTTGCAGCATATATTCTTACACCCTCATGCATCGCATAGGCTTTAACTAAATAATCCATATTAAAAATTCCTTTCAAATCAAATGATTTTTGATACTAAAATATTGTATCATATTTTAACTTTATATTAAAATAAAACTTGCAAAATTAATTTATTCATTTATAATATAATTCGTTGAAGAGGTACTTTAAAAAAAGTATTTATCGATTAGAAAAGGATAAATATATGAAAAAATTTGATTTGAAATTTATTGCGGAATCTGCTGTAATTATGGCGCTTTATGTAGCTATAACCTGGCTTTTTAGTGCGACAAGTTATGAAGCGATTCAGTTTAGAATAAGTGAAGTACTGGTTTTATTAGTGCTATATAAGAAAAAATATGCTATTCCTTTAATTTTAGCATGTTTAATTTCAAATATATTATCACCTCTTGGATGGTATGATATATTATTTGGTACTCTTGCTACAGCAATTGCTATAATACCTATGCTATTTGTTAGAAATATTTATGTAGCAGCAATATTTCCAGTTATATCAAATATGTTTATTGTTCCTGTAGAATTAGCACTGGCTTTTGGTGAAGAATTATTCGAACCTGCTGCATTTTGGTATAATGTATTTACAGTAGGTATAGGTGAAGCGATTGTTCTTTATTTTTTAGGAATACCATTTATGTTATCTATTTATAATAATAGAGCTTTGGTTAAATTACTTGATTATGACACTACAAATGTTAAAATCAGGTCTAAAGTATTTAATTTATATAATCTACTTTCAACACTTCTTGGCTCTTTATTTACTATTTTATTTTTTGCCAATCCTTTAACTAAAATAAATGGAGAAGAAGTTATATATAATTCAGCATTTTTTCTTATTTTAAATAATGGATCATATTATCTTATAACAATTCTGGTGCTTATAGTTTCATATGTTTTATAATCATACTTAATTAAAAATAAAAAAGTTAATCTTACTTTAAGTATTATATTAGTAACGGATATTATCACAATTTTAATAATAGCAGGGATTTTAGAAGAAGGCGCTATAACCAATCTATATTATTATATATATTTCTTTATCATATTATTAGGAACATTACCTGATATCATAAATATGACAAAGAAAGATAATGCATTAAATAATGTTGAGTTTGAGTTGGAGTAAAATATGTTTAATAAGCATGATCAAACAAGAGATGAATTAATGCTTGAGGGCAAATTCAAAAAATGTGGCTATGACTGGTGGTGGCATTCTTTTACAGGTATAAATGAAAAAACAAGAGAAGAAAAATCATTTTTTATTGAGTTCTTTATATGTAATAATAAATATGAAGATAATGTTCCTAAATTTGGAAGACTAGGTGATATTCCTTCATATTTGATGATTAAGGCCGGATGCTGGGGCGAAGATCATATGGAATTAAATAGGTTTTTTGGTCTTAAAAATATAAAAGTTCACCCTAAAAAGCCTTTTAGTATTTCTACAGATGATTGTTATTTAGATGAATATGAAACTTATGGCATAATTGATTTTGATAAAGAAGATGTATTAAAGCATCCTGAATATATGTCAGGTTATGGGAAGATGTCTTGGGATCTAAAGATAGAAAAGGATATAACATTTAATGTAGGATATGGTGCCTCAAAATTATTTAGAAAATTAAAAGCATTCCAGATGTTTTGGCATGCTGAAGGAATGAAATCATATTTTTCTGGTGAAGTTATAATAAATGGTGAAAAATATATAATTTCAAAGGATACATCATATGGTTATGCTGATAAAAACTGGGGTTCTGATTTTACTTCCCCTTGGGTATGGCTGTCATCTAATAATTTATACAGCACTAAATATAATAAAAAATTAGAAAATAGTGTATTTGATATAGGTGGAGGAAGACCAAAAATCTGGTTTTTGCCACTTAATAGAAAATTATTATCAGCATTTTATTATGAAGGTAAATGTTATGAATTTAATTTTTCTAAATTCTGGACATTTACAAGAACTAAATTTAATGCTTATGAAGAAGATGATAAGGTCATTTGGCATATAGAACAAAAGACTTGGAATAATAAAATGGTTACTGATATTGAGTGTCTTAAAAAAGATATGATATTAGTTAATTATGAAGCACCAAATGGTAAAAAGCTTCATAACAGATTATGGAATGGTGGAAATGGTATCGGCAAAATCAGTCTATATCATAAAAATAAATTAGTGGATGAAATAATTGCTAAAAATATTGGTTGCGAATATGGCGAATATGATAAAAATGAATAGGAGATGTTATTTTGAAAATCTTATTGTATTTTGAAAACCAAAAAAAGATGAAACAAAGCGGTATAGGAAGAGCTTTGACTCACCAGAAAAAGGCACTTGAACTTGCGAATGTAGAATATACATTAGATTCAAATGATTCATTTGATATACCACACATCAACACATTATTTTTTGATTCTTACAAAGTATTGAAAAAATGTAAGAAAAAAGGTATGAAAGTAATAGTACATGGTCATTCTACAATAGAAGATTTCAAATATTCATTTAGATGTTGGAGACTTATTGCCTTAATATATAATAGATTAATATTAAGAATGTATAGACATGCTGATTTAATAATTACTCCAACGAATTATTCTAAATCACTAATTGA
>CAKZZJ010000050.1 GCA_937885165.1 uncultured Caryophanales bacterium | reverse complement strand
TATTAATTTGTGATGAGCCAACAACTGCTCTAGATGTTACAATCCAGGCGCAAATTTTAAAACTTATTAAGGATTTACAAAAGGAATTCAATTATACAATAGTATTTATAACCCACGATTTAGGTGTTGTTGCAAATATTGCTGATAGAGTAGCAGTATTATATGCAGGACAAGTTGTTGAGATTGGTACATGTGAAGATATATTCTATGACCCTCGTCATCCATATACATGGGCACTTTTATCATCTATGCCACAGCTTGCTGAACGAGGTACTGAGTTGTATTCAATTAGCGGTACTCCACCATCTCTTTATAATAAGATTGTTGGTGATCCTTTTGCGCCACGTAATCCATATGCTTTAAAAATTGATACATTAAAAGATTCGCCAATGTTTAAAATTACTGAAGATCATTATGCTAAGACATGGCTTTTAGATCCAAGAGCGCCAAAGGTAGAAAAACCTGAAATAATTAATGATATACATAATAAATTATTAAAGGTATTTAATATTTAGGGAGGAAATATGGAAAGTGTAAAAGAAAAAGAAGAAAATCTAGAAACTTCCTTAAATAAAAAAAATATAGTTCACCATCTGCCGGAACATGGTCCTATAGCTGAAAATGGAAAAGAAATATTATTATCCTTAAAAAATGTTGATATCACATTCGGTAAAAGGGATAAAGCAGTTAAGGCAGTAAAAAATGCTAGTTTTGATATATATAAAGGTGAAACATTCTCTTTAGTTGGTGAATCTGGTTCTGGTAAAACAACAATAGGTAGGGCTGTAATTAGAGTTAATCCACTTGCTGCTGGAGAAATCCAGTATAAGGGTGTAAAAATATCTGGAAAAATATCACATAGTCTAGATAGAGAAGTTATCAGAAATATTCAAATGGTATTTCAGGATCCGGCGGCCTCACTTAATGAACGTGCAACAGTGGATTACATAATATCTGAAGGTTTATATAATTTCCATCTTTATGAATCAGAAGCTGATAGAGTAAACAAGGTAGAAAATATAATTAAAGAAGTCGGATTACTTCCAGAACATTTAACTCGTTATCCACATGAATTTTCTGGTGGACAACGTCAAAGGATTGGTATTGCAAGAGCTATCATTATGGAACCAGAATTAATTGTAGCTGATGAACCTATTTCAGCACTTGATGTTTCAATACGTGCTCAAATACTTAATTTGCTTAATAAATTTAAGGCTGAAAGAAACTTAACATGTTTGTTTATAGCTCATGACTTATCAATTGTTAGATTTATCTCTGATCGTATAGGTGTTATTTACAAGGGTGATATAGTAGAAATAGCTGAGGCAGAAGAGTTATTCCAATTTCCACTTCATCCATATACTAGATCATTAATTTCAGCTATACCTATTCCAGATCCAAAATTAGAAAAAAACAAGGTATTGTTTACTTATGATCCAAGCATTCATAACTATGAAGAAGACAAGCCTGAATTGGTAGATATTGGACATGGACATTTGATTTACGGAAACAAAAAAGAAATCGAAGAATATAAAGCAATTAGAGAATCTGGTAATACTCCTAAATCTATAACAATATTATCTGATGAAGAAAAGAAAAAATATGAGTTGGAACAATTAAATAGTGCTACCGAAATTAAAGAGGAGGATATTTTAAATACCCCTTTACATGACACAGGAAGCTTTGCTTATTCTGTTTTGGCATTTATATTTCCAATTATTGGTTTAATTTTATGGTTAGTTTCTAAAAATAAAAATTATATTAGGAATTATAAAGCTTACAAAAGTGGAACTATTGCAGGATTTATTGTATTTGGTATTATAGTATTGATATATATCATAGCTCTATTATTCGCGTTAGTATAAAAAAATCGAGTCTAGATAATCTCTAGACTCTTATTTCTAAATGGTGATTCTATGCGTAATAAAAATAATTTTAAAGGTATAAAACCTGTTAAAAGCGTTGAATTAAATAGTAAACATATAAAATTAAGAGTTGTAATTTTGATTTTAGCATTATTAACATTTGTTGGTAGTGTTATTGCATTGTTTTATTTTTTGCTTCATACTGATGATGGGTGGCAAAGTTTATCAATATCTTATGGGTTTTTAAATAATGATAAAGCCATAAGCCTTAATTATTATTTAGGCAAAAGCGGTAATGCAACAAACGAGAAAAAAGCAATAGAAAATATGACGATTTCAGCAATTGAAAAATCATATAAAAATCTTGATAATTATAGCCCTTATGAAGATTACAATAATGTTTATATGATAAATCATAACTATAATAAAGATATTTTGGTTGATGATTTTTTATATGATGCTTTAAAAAAGGCAAAGGGTTACAAGACACTATATTTAGGTCCTATCATGGATTATTATGATGCGATAATATCATCTGATGAAAATGATGCTAAAAATTATGATCCAGTGTATAATGAAGAAATAAATGAGTTTTTCTTAAATACTCTTGAATATATTAATGATGAAAGTCAAATAAATATCGAAATAAAAGATAATAATATTATTAGGCTCAATATATCTTTGGATTATTTAAATTATGCACAAGAAAATGATATAGAAAACTTTATAAGTTTTTCTTGGCTTAAAAATGCTTTTATTATGGATTATATAGCAGATAAACTTATAAACTATAAATACACGTATGGTTTTCTAACATCGGTTGATGGCTATTCTATCAATTTAGGATGTGATGAATCTTTTATGATGTATCTATATGATTACAATAAAGTTGCTAAAAATGTTGCATCATTCGAATATCAAGGAAGACTAAACATTGTTTCAAAGAAAAACTTTATAATAAATACTACAGATAAAAATTATATTAAACAATATTCAGAAGATGACAGAAGAACTTATTTGGTTGATTATAGGACAGGTATCTCAAATGAGGCATCAAATTATTATGTTGCGGCATCTAAAAATATAAGTTTAAGCGACATTGCACTTAATTTAGAGAAGGTATATATTTGTGATGAAATAAACAAAAGCGAGTTTCTAAGTGATATAAGTTATTTTTGGGTAGATAGTAATAAAATATATTATAGTGATAGTTCATACACCATTGCAATTCATAATGACGAATATCAAGAGGTAAAAGTGGATGCTTAATAAACAAAAGAAATTAATTTATTTTATCACTGGATATACAATTATTGCAGCTGCTGTAGGATTAATATTAGTTTTAGCATTTGATAGAAATGATTTATTACCTGTTACATTTATAGTTGCAACTGTATTAATTTTGCTTTTCATCAATATGAGAGCCAGTCATTTTTCTAGAATTAAATATACAAAACAATTAAATAAAGAAAAACTTGATGAAGAAGAACTAAAAGCACATTCTTTAGGTACTAAAATACTTTTCGGGTATTTTCTTATTATGACAATAATATCAATAGTATCTGCTATAATAACATATTAAAATACTTAATGAAATAAAACGATGTTTATAAGCTAATGCATATGATTATGGCTTATATAAGCATCGTTTTTATTTTACAATGAAAAGTCACATATTCTTTGAAAAAAAATTTTATATATAGTATAATACATTGTTAAGGGAAGACATTTATAAGATATTTTAATTATTAAGAAAGATGCAAATAAATGAATGAAGAAAAAGAAGAATTAAAAGAAAATAAGAATAATAATAAACCCATGAGCAAAAAGAAAGTCATAGGTCTTATTTTGCTTGTTTTATTAATTACAGCAATTGTTGTTGTAATACTTATTAATGTAAGTGACTTTAATAAAACAATGGAGCTTATTTCACATATAGATAGTAATTATTTATGGATAGCTATTGCTATGCTTATCTTATATTTAATTACCTGGCCATTATCACTTATGTTAATTGGTAGGAGTAATAAAATTAAGGTGAAGAAAAAGGATAGCTTCTTAATTGGCGCAAGTGAGCATTTCTTTAATGCTATTACACCATTTTCGAGTGGGGGTCAGCCAATTCAGATATATCTGTATACACAAAGTGGAGTAGATGCCTCTACAGCAACCGGTATGGTACTAACTAATTTTATTGCCTTTATGATAGCTACTAATGCTTATGCAATATCATCATTATTCTTTTTTGGTGATTTCAGTAAGAATTTTGATGGTAGAACATTATGGATAATAATTTTAGGCTTCTTTATGAATTTATTTACATTATTTTTTATAATAATGCTTGCTGTATCAAAGAAGGTAAAAAACATTTTAGTAAAGTTACTAACATTGCTTGGTAAAATAAAATTTTTGAAAAAACTTATTGATAAAGCTTTACCTAAATTTATTGAATATTGTGATAATTATCAACTAGCTTCAAAAGAAATATTATCTCATAAATTTGCATTTGTCATGTCGATATTATTAAGAGGAATATCACTTTCTTTTTATTATTCTATTCCTTATTTTGCTTTAAAGGCGCTAGGTGTAGATCTTAATATATCAGATTTGATATTTATAATACTTGCATCATCATTTGCTATAACAACAATGGTATGGGTGCCAACGCCAGGAGGAATGGGTGGTATAGAATTTGCATTCATGATGATTTTCACATCATTTGCAGGTGTTACAGATGATATCGCAAATGCAGGTATGATAGTATGGCGTTTTTTAACATATTATTTACTGATGGTATTAAGTTTTATAACATATATAACATATGAGATTATTGTAAAAAGAAGAAAGAAAAATAATATGGAGTAACATTATGATTGATGTTTTGTTAACTGGTGATAATAATATGTTTCGTGGTATGGCACTAAATATATTATCTATCCTAAAAACCACAAAAGAACCTATACATTTTCATATTATGACTATTGAAATACCATGGGGGAATACTCATAAATTAGAAAAAGAAAGATTTGAAAGGCTTTATAAGGTTGTTAAAGAAAAAAGCGAAGAATCAGAAATGAGTTATTATGATGTATCAGATGAATTTATTAAAACATTTGAATCTACACCAAATAAAAACCCAATTTACGCTCCAGCATCACTAATCCGTCTTCTGTTAGATAAAGTAATAGATACTGATTATTTAATTTATCTTGATTGTGATACTATGGCTGTATCTTCATTAGAAGAATTTAAGAAAATTGATATAATGGATGTAGAACTTGCTGTAGTAAAGGATTATATGGGCCATAGATGGATAAAAAAAGATTATTTTAATTCCGGTGTTCTATATGTAAATTTAAAGAAGATCAAAGAAACAAAACTTTTAGAAAAAGCTATAGGTTTATTAAAAGAAAAGAAATATTTTTTTGCTGATCAGACAGCAATTTATAAATCACTTACATCAAAAAAATTTATTCCTTATCGTTTTAATGAACAAAGAAAAATAAAAAAAGATACTGTTATAAAGCATTTTAACAAAGGTATAAGAAGATTCCCATTCTATGTTTATAATATAAAGCAATGGGATGTTAAAAATGTTCACAGATATTTTAAAATTCATATATTTGATGATATTTATAAAGAATATGATAAGTATTTTAAAGATATAGAAGAATTAAATTATTAAATATTAATCTTATGTAGG
>CAKZZJ010000049.1 GCA_937885165.1 uncultured Caryophanales bacterium | reverse complement strand
TCTTTTCTGGTATAAATTTATCATTTGGAAAATGTATTTTAGAATTTTCAATGATAGTATCAACACTCATTTTATTATCTTTTTTATTAATAAATATGTCATTTAATGACTTATCGTGCCTAAAGTCATATAAAATATAGTTATCATATTCTTCCTTGCCAAGCTTTTCGCATAAATAGCTCTTCCCGACTTGCCTTAGTCCTTCAACGATTAAAGGCTTTTTTTCTTTATTATTTTTCCATTCTAACATTTTAGCATATGCAAATCTTTTTAAATCCATATTTATCACCAGTTAAATGATACATCATTTTTTCAAAAAATGCAATATATAACACTTTTTGAATTCAAAAAATGTAATTCACAACACTTTTTGAAATTTTATGTGTTTTTATTACTAGAAAAAACTTCCAAAGTAAACTGGTAGTTCAAAGTTCTTGTGCACAAATGTGTATAGATTTGTAATAATTTATATTAGAAGATTTTAAAGAAAAATTGAAAAAAAATTATATTTCAAATCACTTCATTTTATCATTTGAATGTTATTTAAAGTTATAATCCTTCAAGTGTAAAAGCCTAAAAAAGACTGTGAAAATTTGATTTTACACAGTCTTTTTTAAATTAACTTCTTAGAGGTCTATCAAGTGAAGGATTATGAACCTTATTTAATATTTCTATATCTTCTTCGCTTATTTTGAAATCAACATCTAAATTTAATTTTTGTCTTTCTCTATTGATTGATTTTGGTATAGGAAGAGTTCCTCTTTCTATACAATATCTTATCGCAAGTTGTGATGTAGTAACATTATATTTAAGTGCCATATTTTTAATTACTTCATCATTTAAGATATTACCTGTAGCAAGTGGAGAATATGCCTCAACCAAAATATCATTATCTTGGCAATATTTTAATAAATTTTCTTGGGTATTGCCGATAAAAAATCTTATCTGATTAACATGAGGTTTAAAACCTGTTGCCTCAATCAAAGGCTTGATATCATTTTCCTGGAAATTAGATACACCGATAGCTTTAATAAGCCCCTTGTTATAAAGTTTAATCATCATCTTCCACGCTTCAATATTGCCATTTGTACAATCAAGGCCTACATTACTCCAAGGCCAAGGTGCGTGAATTAAGAATAAATCAACATATTCTAAATTCAAATTATTTAATGAACCATAGAAATAATCTAGTGTCGAAGATGAAGTTTTAATATCAGAAGGCAATTTTGTTGTTACAAAAATATCTTCTCTTCTAACATTAGAATCTTTTATAGCTCTACCTACACTAACTTCATTTTTATATGCATAAGCTGTATCTATGTGTCTATAGCCTAATTCTAAGGCCTGTAATACCTGATCATAAGCTTTATCATTGTCTACCTGCCATGTACCAAGACCAACGCCTGGTATAGTTATTCCGTTATATAATTTAAAATCCATTTTATTTTATCTCCTCATTACATTTTACTTTTTACCATAGATAATGCCATTTTATGTTTATCATAATCGATATCTATTACATATACATGTACAGTATCACCAACACCAACAATATCAGATGGATGATTGATTCTTGTTTCTGACATTTTCGATACATGTACCAAGCCATCATATTTAACACCACAGTCGATAAATGCCCCGAAATCGACAACATTTCTTACTGTACCATCAAATTCATCACCAACCTTAACATCCTCAAAATGCATAATATCACTTCTTAATTTTAAACCTTCATAAGAATCTCTTATATCTCTTTTTGGAGTCTTAAAAGCATCTAAAATATCATCTAAAGTGTGAATAATAAAATTATATATGCCCTTTTTGGTTGCTTTATATTTAATAGCAATTACATATTTTTTACTATTGGCTTCCAATACTGGAAAAGTAATAATTCTATTACGTGGGTTAAACCAAGGGGCACCTTGACCAGTCTGGTCTAAAAAGCTATAGTCAATTTTTTTGAACTGACTTGGCTCTTTGATTTGGAATCTAACATTTTTACCTGCTGTGTCAGATAGGTTTTCAATATTATAATATAGCCAAAAATAGCCATCATTTTCATCTTGTTCATCATATTCTAAATCAGAAATACCATCAATAGAGATTTTAATATTAGGTATATCTTTAAATAATATATGTGCAGGTATCCATCCATTATCGTCATTATATCTGTCATAGTTAAAAGGTTTTAGTCTAATTTCAACATCATCAACTTCAATATCTGATTTAACTGCTAACTTAACTGTTGTTGTTTTATCAGAAGATATAGAATCAATAACGCAGATTTTATCATTATCGCTTTCAAGTAATGTTAGTCCTTTACCTGCTCCTACAATTACATCGTCTAATTCGTCATCAGACCTATATACACTAATGTATGTTAATACATTTTTTAAATTAATAGATTTTTCTGTATTTAATGTAATATCAAATTTAATATATTGTATTTCACCTACTGGAAT
>CAKZZJ010000048.1 GCA_937885165.1 uncultured Caryophanales bacterium | reverse complement strand
AAAGTAAAATCTATTCAAAAAGATGATTCCATTGTTGATGAAACAGATTTTAATAAATATAATAATAGATTTAAAGATGCTCTATCAGAAAATTTAAATACTTCAAATGCCCTAACAGTTTTATATGATGTTCTAAAGAGTAATATTAATAACAATACTAAATTAGCTTTAGTTGAATCATTTGATAAAGTCTTATCATTAGACTTATTAAAAGAAGACAAAATTGATAATGAATTAGTTTCTTATATAAATGAAATGATAGAAAAAAGAAAAGTAGCTAAGTCAAATAAAGATTTTTCGTTAGCTGATTCTATCAGAGATGAACTATTATCTAAAGGAATTGTCTTAAAAGATAGTCGTGAAGGGACAACATATGAGGTGATTAAATAATGAGTGAATTTACTTATATGGCATTGTACTATGGGCTTCCTATGCTAGCTTTAATCATTACATCATTAGCCCAATTATTTATTACTGGTAATTATAGTAAGTATAAACAAGTACCAGCATATAGCAATAAAAGAGGATGTGAAGTAGCTAGACAGATTCTGGATAAACATGGGCTTAAAAAAGTAAAAGTAGAGCAAGTATCAGGAAATCTTACCGATCATTATGATCCAACTACAAAAGTAGTTAGATTATCAGATGATATTTATTCAGGCACAAGCATTGCTGCTGTTTCTGTAGCTGCCCATGAATGTGGACATGCTATTCAGGATAAAGTAAGTTATACACCAATGAGAATCAGAGCTAAACTCGTTCCAGTAGTTAACTTTTCCACTAAGTTTGGATATATTGTAATTATGATTGGCTTAATACTAGGCGCCCTAAAACTAGCTACAATTGGTTTGATTCTCCTACTTACAATGTTATTATTCCAATTAGTAACATTACCTGTTGAATTTGATGCCTCTCGTAGGGGAAAAATTGAATTAGATGAATTACATATTTTAAATTCGAGTGAACAACAAGGTGCCGCCAAAATGTTAAGAGCAGCTGCATTTACATATGTTGCATCAGTCCTATCAACCCTACTAGAAATATTAAGGTTTGCCCTAATGATATTTGCAAGAAATGATGATAAATAAGGGGCTGTTGAAAAATTAAATAAATAATTTTTCTTCAGTCCTTATCTTTTGTAAAAATTAAAAAACGCTTTAGAATATTAAATTCTAGGCGTTTTGTGATACAATAATCTTGTCTAAGGATGTGTATCACATGAACTATTTTACTATAAAAAAGCAATTTTTTCTAGTATGCTCAAATAAATGTGTTGAGGAATACAAAAAAATTGATAAATTTATGACACTTTTAGAAAAATCTGGAGTTGGAAAAATCATTAGTAAAGAATACAAAAATGGAAAAAATTCAAATATTGGAAGAAGAGGATATAATCCATTTAATTTTTTTGCTATGATTATTTACTGTTTTTCAAAATTTAAGAGTTCTTTAAGAGAAATGGAAAGTTTATGTATTTTTGATATGAGGGTGAAATACATCATGGAAGATCAGGAACCTAATTATTCGGAAATAGGTATTTTTATAAATAGATATATTGTGCCTTATCAATATGAAATATTTACTATGATAACTAAGGCAATTATAGAAGAATTTAATTTGGATATATCTGAACAATATCTAGATGGAACTAAAATTGAAGCCAATGCTAATAAATATAAATTTGTTTGGAAACCAACTAAGTTTCATAAAAGATTAGATGATAAAATCAAAATACTACTATCAGAAATGGGCTTTGATTTGAAATTTAAAGTGTTAATAAAAAGTTATGAACTTAATGATTTAATCAAACAATATATTAAAAATGAACAATTAGATATTTCTTCCATACCAAGTGGTAGAGGTAAAAGGTTTACTAAAGAACAGAAAAATTATAAACTTGCTTATGGGTATTTGATTAAATTATTAGAATATGAAGAAAAGGAAGAAATTTGTGGTGATAATAGAAACTCTTATTATAAAACTGATAAAGATGCAACAGCTATGATGATGAAACAAGATTATTATTCTAAATTAAGTCATGATTTTCATGCAGGCTATAATATACAATTGCTTGTTTCTGCAGGATTAATAACCATGTATGGTGTATTCCAAGATAGAAGTGATCATTATACTTTCATACCAATGAATGAGTTGTATTATAAATACTACAACTGTTATATTAAAAATGAATGTGCCGATAGTGGTTATGGTATATATATTAATTATAAATATATGAGAGAACATGGTATTGGTAATTATGTTAAATTTCAATCATGGAGTGGTGAATCAAGTGGCAAGAATCCTCAATTATTCTATACATTTGATGATGGCGTTTTATGTTTAAATACATGTATCGGCGAAAATATTCCCTTTGATAATAAGTATCATCAAAGAAATAAAAATGGCAAATTATTTAAGTTTACGGGATGCGATGACTGTAACTACTCTTATATATGTAAAACTAAAATGAAAGAAAAAAATAGAAACAAAGATTATAGAATAATAGAACTAAATCCAGATTATGAGTTATTAAAAGACCAAGCAAGAGAAAACTTACTTAGTCCTAAAGGTATTGAGATAAGAATCAATAGAAGTATTCAAGTTGAAGGTTCCTATGGCCAATTAAAACAAAATATGCAGTATGTAAGAATAAGAAGAAGAGGTAAAGAAAAGGTATCCTGTGAAATCATGCTTATGTGTTTGGGGAGAAATATTCGTAAGTTTTTTACTTTGTTAGATAATGATAATATAAAAAGTAAATATTGGGAAAAATCGAATAATTTAAAGTCAGAAAAATTTCCTTTCCCGAAACAAAAAAAGAAAAAGGACTGAAGAAAAATTATTTATTTAATTTTTCAACAGCCCCTATAAATTAGTTTTAACAAAAGAAACTAGTTTCATAATGATAAATATAATAAGATTAATAATTACAATAGTTGAACCAGTTGGTGTACCATAAATAAAGGATATAATTAAACCAACAGTAAAAGAAATTATCGATATAAATACACTTGATATAACAACCCTTTTAAAGTTTTTAAATATTTGCATAGATGATAGTGTAGGAAAAATTATTAAACTTGATATTAATAAAGCTCCCATTAAGCGCATACCTAAGACAACAACAATAGAACAAAGACTAGCAAATATAATATTATATAAATTAGTATTTATGCCAATTGATTTAGCAAATTTAGAATCAAAGGTAATAGCAAATATTTTATTATAAGATAAAACATATAATAAAATTACAATAACAGATAAGATAATACTAATAATGACATCTTTTTGATTAATCGCAAGAATACTACCAAATAAATAGTTATTAATATCCGTATTTATTCCTTTAGTTATAGATATCAAGAAGGTACCTATAGCTAGTGAACTAGCAGATATTAAAGCAATAGCGGACTCTCCGTGTATTTTACTATTATCATTTAATTTTAAGATAAAGAAAGATACGATGATAACAATAGGAATAGCAAACTCTATTG
>CAKZZJ010000047.1 GCA_937885165.1 uncultured Caryophanales bacterium | reverse complement strand
GTTTTAAATCTTTTTCATTTATTTGTAAATAAAGATTAATATATCCTGATGTATTAAAATTGGATTTAATTAACTTCGTTTTACCATATTCTAAATTATTCAAAGATATTAAACAGTTTCCTAAAACTGTATTATCAATTGCTAAGCAGATAAAAGAAGTATATGAACTTAAAGTTGAAATTGGTATCGTTGTTGGTGGTGGAAATATCTGGCGTGGTAAGACAGCTGAGGATTTAGGTATGGATAGATCTCAGGCTGACTACATGGGTATGCTAGCTACAATAATGAATGGTCTTGCTGTGCAAGATGCGCTTGAACATCTAGGCGTACCATCAAGAGTTTTAACAGCTATTCCTTGTAATCAGGTTGCAGAGCCATATATAAGAAGGAGAGCTATCAGACATCTTGAAAAAGGCAGAGTATGTATTTTTGTTGGCGGCATAGGTAATCCATATTTTTCAACAGATACTGCATCTATCTTAAGGGCAACAGAAATAGAAGCCAATATCGCACTTATGGCTAAAAACAATGTTGATGGTGTATATGATTCTGACCCAAGAAAGAACCCTGATGCCAAGATGTATGATGAACTTACTTTCCAGGATATTTTAAATTTAAATTTAGGAGTAATGGATTCAACTGCTGCATCTTTATGCAAAGATAATAAGATGAATATAGTGGTATTTAACATGAATAAGCCTGGCAACATCAAACGTGTTGTTTTAGGAGAAAAAATAGGAACATTTGTTCATTCGTAGGAGGATAAAATGGAAGAATTAGAAATGACTATATTAGAAGGCGAAGAAAGAATGGATAAGGCTATTGAAGCCTATATCAGAGAATTATCAACTGTAAGAACAGGTAAAGCAAATGCTAGCCTTCTTGATACTATATCAATTGATTATTATGGTGTAGCAACACCAATAAAACAAATTTCATCTATAACCATACCTGAAGCAAATCAGCTTTATATTAAGCCATTTGATAAGACTTCTTTAAAAGCCATCGAAACAGCAATTTTCGCATCTACTTTGGGATTAACTCCACAAAATGATGGTGCTGGTATAAGATTAATATTACCAAAGATGACTGAAGAGAGAAGAAGAGAATTAGTTAAAACTGTAGGTAAGCTTGAAGAAAATGCTAAAGTCGCAATAAGAAATATTAGACGTGATTTAAATGATGAAATTAAAAAAGCATCTATCACAGAAGATCAAGAAAAAGAAGAACTTGCTGATGTTCAGGAACTTACAGACAAAAAGATTTCAGAAATAGAAAAAATAACTTCAAAGAAAAATGAAGATTTAATGAGTTTTTAATGACAGGTGTTATAATCTGTCTTTTTTTTGATTTATTATATTATTAAAAATCTAGTTAAAACTAGATTTATTAATATTTTAATGATATAATTAACCCAAATGATTTTTTAAAGGATGATATAAATGAAACGATTTTTAACAGCATCAGTGCTTTTTATTATATTGATACCACTGTTTTTAGTACCTGTACTTAAGCCAGTACTTGAAAGTGTCTTCATATTACTTGCCATTATGGCGATGATTGAGTTATTCAATATGTATGATACTGAAAAGAAGATACCGCTTGGAATGAGAATATTTGCGATAATACTTATGCTTATCTTATATGCAGCGATATTAAATACTATTCCACAGTGCAGCGATACTATCATTGTTAAATTTCTAAGACTTATTCATTTGAATAATATTTTAAGTATTGTTGTTGCCTTAGCTTTGATATTTATAATCTTTATGTCAAGTCTTGTATTTGTTAAGAATTTCACAATTAAGGATTTAGGTGAAATATATATATCAATATTCTATGTTGCTATATGTATATCATCACTTACAGCATTAAGAAATTATGGTGTAAGATTTATTGTTTATTTATTCGCTATCACAGTACTTACTGATACATTCGCTTTGGTATTTGGTAAATTATTAGGTAAGCACAAGATGGCACCTCACGTTTCTCCTAAGAAGACTTGGGAAGGTGCGATAGGTGGAACACTTGTTGCTACAATAGTTGGATTCTGTATAATTTATTTTTATAGTTATTATTCAAAATTTTTCCACGATGGCGTAGAAATGGAATTTTTTGATACTATATTTAGATATAATGAATTCAAACTAGAATTTGGTAAGATTGTCTTTATAATTTTACTGACAGTTGCTTTATCAGTAAGCTCGCAGGTTGGCGATTTAGTCGCATCAAAATTAAAAAGAAGTTTTGGTATCAAGGATTATTCTAATGTATTTCCAGGACATGGTGGAGTTTTAGATAGATTTGATTCTGCATTCTTTGCTGGAACTATATTTTTAGTATTTATATTAGTTGAACAACAATTGTTCCCATGGATAGGATAATGAAAGATATTTATTTGGTTGGGGCAACAGGTTCTATAGGTATGCAGGCCCTTGATGTTATAAGAGAATATAAAAACGAATTTAGAGTAATTGGTATTGGTATTGGTAAAAATATTGAGCTTGGAAAAAAAATAATTGAGGAATTTAAACCAAAAATTATTTCAGTTCAAAATGAATGTAATCTTAATTTATCATATGAGCCAATCATTAATTTTGGCGATGAGGGATTGATTAAACTTGCAGAATATCAGTCAGAAAATGAAATGTTATTTGTCAATGCTTTAGTTGGTATATCAGGCTTAAATCCGACAGTTCATGCTATAAAAGCTCATAAGAATATCGCACTTGCTAATAAAGAAACACTGGTTGTTGCAGGAGATATCATTAATAATTTAGTTAAAGAATATAATGTTAAATTATTGCCGATTGATTCTGAGCACAGTGCCATTTTAGAATGCCTTCATGGTGAAGATAAAAAAGATGTCAAGTGCCTTATAATTACCGCAAGTGGTGGTGCATTTAAGGATAAAAAACGTGAAGAACTGATAGATGTAAAAAAAGAAGATGCTTTAAAACATCCTAACTGGAAGATGGGGAATAAGATAACAATAGATAGTGCTACAATGATGAACAAGGGCTTTGAAGTAATTGAGGCTCACTATTTATTTGATATACCATATGACAAAATAAAAACTATATTACATTCAAAATCAATTGTTCATTCAATGGTTGAATATAATGATGGTGTAATTAAGGCAGCATTAGGTTCAAGCGATATGCATATACCTATAGCTTATGCATTAAGATATCCACATCATGAAAAACTTGATTGTGGAGAAAAATTATCTTTATATGATCTTACACTTGATTTTAAAGAATTATCTACAAAAAGATTTCCTTGCCTTGGCTATGCCTATTTGGCACTAGAAAAAGGTGGAATATACAGGGCAGTATTAAATGCTTCAAATGAGGCTGCAGTAAAACTTTTTTTAGAAGATAAAATTAAATTTTTTGATATTGAAAAAATAATATATGAAGAACTACAAAAAGATGAATATAAAGATATAGAATACAATATAAAAAATATTATTGATTTATCATATAAAATAATAAATGATATCTTAGAAAGATATGGTGATTAATTTGTTTTTAGCTTTAAGTGGATTTCCTCTTGTGCTTGTTGCGATAATAGCCTTTATAATCATAATTGGCGTAATCATTACAGTACATGAACTTGGCCATTTATTCTTTGCCAAAAAATCAGGCATTTTATGTCATGAATTTTCTATAGGAATGGGGCCAGTTATATTTAAACATCAATTTAAAGAAACCTTATTTTGCATTCGTGCCATACCAATAGGTGGCTATGTATCAATGGCCGGAGAAGAGTCATTAGATGGTATAATTAAATTCAATGATAATATAGGCCTTAATTTAGAAGATGGTAAAGTATCTGAAATAATATTAGATGAAAAAAAAGAGGCTCAAATAAGAGGCAATGTTATCGAATATGATATCGAAGGTAAAGGCGATAACAAGCTTCATATCAGCATAAAAACTGAGTTTCAGACGGAATATTATGAAATTCAGGATGATGCATTTTTAATTTTCAACAAGGGTAAAAGACATCAGATTGAACCATATAATAGAACTTTTGATGCTCAAAGTAAATGGAAAAGATTTATCACGCTTTTTGCTGGAGCGATGAATAATTTTTTGCTTGCGATATTTTTATACATAATCATCAGTTTCGCAACAGGTGTTCCTAATTATGAATCAAACGAAATCGGCGAAGTTTCGTATACTGATGCGTATGACCTACCAGCATATAAGGCAGGATTACTTGCCGGTGATAAGATAATTGAAGTATCAGGCAATGCTGTAACAAACTGGAATGAGTTTCAAGAAGAACTTGAGAAAATATATTCTAAAGATCAAACAACGATTTCATTAAAAGTATTAAGAGATGATACTGAAAAATCATTTACTATTGAAGCATATACATATATTACTTCAATTGGTTTATCTAATATTGGTGCTTCAAATTATGGACTTACTACGATAGACATAGGCGGTAATAAAGTATCAGGACTTGAGGTAGGAGAAGTAGCAGTAAGATATAAAGAAACTCCAAATACCAGCATCAAAAAAGGTGATATTTTAGTAGGATTATCTGTATATTATGATGATACAGATAAAGCCTTAGGAAATGTTGATTTTGAAAAGAAAGAAATAACTAGCTGGAGTGAACTTATTACGATATTCAAAGACATTACTTCAGCATCTAAAATTAAATTTGCTTATTATTCATTAAATGATGATAAATCATATACTTATATTGATTATGATGCATCAGGTCTTGCTGAACCTTATACTGATGAAGTATTAACTAATCAAAGAATAGATAAAATACAGCAGAAAATAGGTATTTCTCCTTCAATGCATTTTTCTTTCTTTGGTTGTTTAGGGAATGCATTTGTATCTTTTGGTGATGATTTTACTTTAATATTTAGAACCCTTAAACTTCTTATTGCCCCAAGCGGAGTAAGACAGGTTGGCGTAAAAAATCTTTCAAGTTTTGTCGGCATATTCTCGATGGTAGAAAGTTATATCAACTCGGGCTTCTTAGCATTGTTAGGCTTAACTGCTATGTTATCAGTTAATATAGGAGTTGTTAATTTACTTCCTATTCCAGCACTTGATGGTGGAAGAATAGTATTTTTATTAGTTGAGGCAATAACTAAAAAGAAACCTTCAAAGAAGGTAGAAAATATTATTAATAATATATTCTTTGTCTTAATATTGATTTTATTTGTTTATGTAACTGTTAATGATATTATAAGATTAGTAAAGTAGGCTGGTGATAAAGTGATTTATAAAAATCCGATTATCTTATCTGATTATTCAGATCCGGATGTAATCAAATATAAGGACTCATATTATTTAGTAGCCTCATCCTTTAATCACACACCAATACTTCCTATTTTAAAAAGCGATAATCTTGTTGATTTTAAAATCTTAAGATATGTAGCTGATAAATTACCTTTCAATAGGTTTGATAAAGTTATGCATGGAGAAGGTGCTTGGGCACCTTCTATTCGTTTTCATAACAATAAATTTTATATTATTGTTCCTTATCCTGATGAAGGAATATGGATTTATGAAACAGATGATATCGAAAAAGGCGAATTTAAAAGCTGGCCTTTAATAGAAGGAAAAGGAATAATCGATCCATGTCCTATCTGGGTAGATGATGAATGCTATTTAGTTGTGGGATTTGCTAAAAGTAGAATTGGTTTTAATTCTGTTTTGGGCTTATATAAAATCAGTACTGATTTAAAAAAGTGCCTATGTGATAATTATGAGATTATTTATGATGGCCATAATAATAATCCTACTATAGAGGGACCAAAATTTTATTATCGAAACAATTATTTTTATATTCTCGCTCCGGCAGGCAGTGTCAAATCAGGCTGGCAGGTAGCTCTTCGCAGTAAAAATATTTATGGTCCTTATGAATCAAAAATAGTCATGATGCAAAATGATACTAAAATAAATGGGCCACATCAAGGTGCCTTAGTTAGTGTAAATGATAATAAAGATGTATTTTATCATTTTCAGGATTTAGGTCCATATGGCAGAGTAGTATTGCTTGAACCAGTTAAATGGATAAATGACTGGCCTATAATAGGTGAAGTAAAAGATGAATTATTGGCTGGGACTCCGGTATCAGAATATAATTATTTTATTGATGAGAAATCTGATTATAAAATCATTTGCGAAGATGATTTTAAAGAAAATAAATTATCTTTAATGTGGCAGGCTCCAGCAAATATTAATTATGATTTATATAAAACAGGTGATGGACTAAATATAATTGTTAAAGAAGGTATGATGCCTCTTAATTTATATCCATATTCATTACTTACTAAATTATTTTATTATTCTTTTAAAGTAAAAACATTAATTAAAACATATAATGTTAATGATTATGATGAAGCAGGTTTAATGCTTATGGGTATGGATTATGCTTTTATCAGCATAATTAATAAGAATAAAAAAAATTATGTTAGATTATATAAAGGTTCATTTAATAATGATGATATATTATTAGAAGAAAAATTAAATGATAATAATGAAATTGAATTTAATTTATTATATTCATATCCTAATAAATATAAATTAGGATATAATAATGAATATTTTGATTATGAATTTACCGCAAAACCTGGTAGATGGATAGGTGCTAAAGTTGGTATTTTTGCAAGAGGAAAAAAAGAAAAAGGTTATTTTAAATTCAAATATTTTAAAATGGAGAAAATAGATGATGAAGGTTAATGATGAATTCATTTTAGATATAAAAAGAATAGGTATTAATGGTGAAGGTATAGGATATTATAACAAAATGGCTGTCTTTGTTAATAATGCCATACCAGGTGAAGGCGTAAAAGTTAAAGTTACTAAATTAGAAAAGAACATGGCTTTTGCTGAAGTAGTTGAATATATGCATAAAAGTGAATTTAGAGAAACACCAATCTGTAAATTTTATAGTGAGTGTGGTGGCTGTCAGTTAATGCATATAGCTTATGAAAAGACATTAGAATATAAAAAAGAAATTTTAATTGAAGCTTTAAATAGATACACTAAATTAAATACTAAGTCATTTGAAATTAAAAACACTATCCCTTCAGCATCAACTTTAGGATATAGAAATAGATCTTTAATGCCTTTAAGAGAAACTGATTATCATAATATCAGAACAACTATGATAAAAGAAGGTACTAATCATCAAATTGATGTTGATGAATGTTTAATACATAATGATCTGATAAATGATATTAATAAAGAAATAATAAAAATTGCATCTATGCTTAAAATATCTGTTTATTCAAATAAAAATAAAGAAGGAATATTAAGATATTTATCTGTAAGAGTAAATGAAAATGATGAAGCATTAGTTACTTTTGTTATGACAAAAGAAACCAAAGAAACTGAAGATCTATGCAAAAAAACCAGTGAAATTGATTATGTAAAAGGAGTTTATGTATTATTAAATAATTCATTTAAACCAGGAAATATTTTAGAAGGTAAATTAATTCATAAATATAATCAAAAATATATAGTTATGACATCTGGTAAAATCAAATATAACATTTATCCCAATACCTTCTTCCAACTTAATTCAAACCAAGCTCAAGTATTAAATGAATTGGTTTTAAAAAATTTAAAACTATCAAGAAAAGAAAAAGTACTTGATATATATTGTGGTGTTGGCTTTATTTCACTATATATATCTCATCTAGCAAAAGAAGTAGTTGGTATAGAATATGAAAAATCATCTATAACATCAGCTAAAGAAAATGCAGTCATAAATAAAATAAAAAATACTAGATTTTATTCTGGTGATGCTGCAGAAGTATTAACTAAATTATTGAAAGAAGAAACTTTTGATAATGTAGTATTGGATCCGCCTAGATCAGGACTTGATGATAAAATGATTGATATTTTATTAAACAATGAATTCAAAAAAATCATTTATGTTTCATGCAATCCAGCAACGCTTGCTAAAAACTTGGATAAATTAAGTTTGAAATATAACGTAAATAAAATAGAAATATTAGATATGTTTCCAAATACTAGTAACGTTGAATCAATAGCACTGCTTCAACTAAAAGATAGTGCGAAAAATTACCATTTGTAATAATAATCTATCATAAAATAATGATAGAATAAAATGATACAAATCAGATATTTTAATTTATAAATATGCCATAAGTATTAAAAATCTTATGGTCTTTTTGTTTTGAATATGTTAATTTCTAATAATTTGAAGTGATAACATAAAGATGATTGAATAATGATAGAATAAATGATATATTAACACCCTCTGAAAAAGATATTTATGATTACATTTTGAAAAATAATGTAATTAAAAATTCATCCGTACTTGCTAAAAATCTTAATAAGTCTATAATAACTATTCAAAGAGGATTGAAAAAATTAGTTGATTTAGATTTGATTGAAAGAATTGGCTCAAATAAGTTCGGATATTGGAAAATTAAGTAACAATTAATAAAAAATAGGGTAAAACTTAGTATGCACCTATATATTCGTATCAATTTTTAAAAGTACTAATCTTAAATGTGACAGTTGAGATAATCTGCTGCCTTGTAAACCCTAACGTGCATTCTTGAAGATATAAGTATAAATTATATAATTAATATGTTTTAACAAATGATGAATTAATTCAAAAGAGAAACAGCATCATACATGCCAATTTAATAGTTTTTATTGTTAATAAAAAAAATTAACGGGGTAATTTCTTCAAAAATAACAAAAGTTACCCCTTTAAGAGCATTAAACTAGCACCACCTATATATGGCTGGTGCTTTTATATCATCATTACCCATCCTCGTATAATATGTAGTGTAGATTTAGACCTTGGATAAGTCTAACTACATATTAGTATATTTGAAGTCCTAGTGTTATAATCTATATAGATATAACTAGATGAATGAGCTTACCCCTCCTGTGGCTTTTGACCACTTTAGAAAGCTTGCTAACCTGCTTGATTGACATATTCCTCTGACCAGTAGTTGTTCACCCATTTCAACTCAATTATCCATGACTTGGGACTAGTTCTTATTGCCGCGAGGTTGAGGTTATCTTTCAAGGCTAGGACTTCTTGTATATCTAATCAATGAAAGAAGGTATTCCTCATGTCTTTATTAAATTCTTTATTCGTAGGTATTGATGTTTCTAAGAATTCTAACCAAGTTTATGCTATGAATTTTGATGAGAAAAAGCTTCTATCTTTCTCTTCACCAAATGATACAGATGGTGCTTCAAAAATTGAAAATAAACTATTAGAATGCCTTGTGAAAAACAACTACGAAAATGTAGTAATTGTGTTAGAATCCACTGGTATTTATTCTTTTCACATTGCTACTTATTTATCATCTTCAGAATCACTTTTAAAATATAATGTACTAGTTTACTGTATCGACCCTAAAACTAGTTGTAATTATCGTAAAAGCTTTTCTGAGATGGATAAAACTGATCCTAAAGATTCATATATCTTAGCTGATATGGCTCGCACTGGTAAAGTTAATAAACTTAATCCTGTTAAAGGACCTCAAAAACTTGCCTTACAAAGATTAACTCGTCATCGCAGACATATTTCTGAACAAATAGTAAGAGAAAAGTTATATGTTTTAAATAACATTTTCTTAAAATTCTCTGCTTTTGATAGAAAATATGACGATATACAGCCATTTTCTGATCCTTTCAGTGCTACAGCACAAGAAATATTATTAAAATATAAATCTCCTGAAGAAATCATCAATACTTCTATTGAAGATTTAACTTTATTTATTTCTACTGCCTCTAAGAATCGTTTTGATGATTCTAAAAAGGTAGCTGAAACCTTAACTAAATGTGCACGTATGTCTTATCGTTTAGACAAAAGTGCTTATGATCCTATCAATACTGCTATTGCTTCATCTATTGTTATTCTAAGATGCTTAGAAAATGAATTGAAACACATTGATAAGGAAATTGCTAACCTTTCTAAGGGTTACAATCTTAATGAATACAATTGTTTAATTTCCATTCCTGGAATCGGGCCAGTTTTCGCTGCTGGTATATTATCAGAAATAGGATCAATTAAACAATTCAATAACGAAGAAGCTCTTGCCAAATATGCTGGTCTTACTTGGAGACGTCATCAATCAGCTGATGTTGAACACGAAGATACTCCAATGACCAAAACAGGTAATGCTTATCTTAGATATTATCTTTGTGAAGCTGCCTCTATGGCCGTTATTCATAATCCTGTTTATAAAGAATATTATCAAAAGAAATTTGCAGAAGTTAAAACTCATCAACATACTCGCGCTATTGCTTTAACTGCTAGAAAACTTGTAAGATTGATTTATGGATTGTTGAGTAAAAATCAATTATACAATGAACAATAAATTTCTTAATTCCATACCTCGCATATTATTAGTCCTATTGGAACAATAGGTTTTTTATGCTTGGTTTAATTAATATGTCATCCTATCAAAAATAATTCATTTTTATCAAAATTTATTATTTTTTCTATATTGACATATTACCGGTATGCTTCTTAAATACGTATATACCCTTATTATCAAGCATATATTGTTTTTTAGTTATATTACATTTTCTATTTGTATCAAATATCATTTTATAATTTTCAAATTCAACCAAATTCTTTTTTAAATCATTTTTGATTACTAATAATATTGTATATTTATCATCATTTAAAAATATCAATGAAAGATTTTTATGTTTTAAGCCTTCACTATTATGTGTTTTTGATAAAATTTCTTTTTCCGATGTTAATCTAAATACACTATACTCTTTTCTTAAAGATATCAAATCTCTTACTGTATCTACTAATGATATATATTTATCTCTTCTAGCATAATCAATTTTATTTATTTCATCATTCGAATTATATGAATTTTCAACACCATATTTGGTTCTTAAAAATTCTTCTCCAGCATGAATAAAAGGTACACCTTCAGATAACATTATAAATTCTAATGCAAATTTGGCAGCAAGGTAAATTTCTTTATCTTTCTTTTGTAATTTATATTTACCAAAATCAAAAAACGTATAATTATCATGGCATTCAACATAATTGATGCTTCTATATGGTTCATCAAATTTATACTGATTAACACATGAACCTAAAATTAGATTGCAGATATCTTTATGGCTTTTTTCTCCGCCAAATGCGTATCCCGGATTAAC
>CAKZZJ010000046.1 GCA_937885165.1 uncultured Caryophanales bacterium | reverse complement strand
CTTCCGATCTGTAATAAATTATGTAATAAAAATTATATTTTTATTATAAATTTTCTACAAAGGATTTAGGGGGAATTTAAAATGTCGAAAACAAGAAAAATAATAGCATTTTCAATAATTTTAGTAATGATATTATCAATAATACCATTAAATAGTGTAAAAGCTGGAGTTACTGATGCATATCATATCAAAATTGAAAATTATAATTCAATAACAAACAATTCAGATAAATCTGTTACAGCAAATTATGATAAAGGAACTATGACAGTTAACATAGAATCTGGTAGTTTTTCTACACTAGGAGGTACATTGTATGTTACATCAAATGAACAAATAACTGTTACTGTTACACCAACACGAGAGTATTCAAACTCTACTCTTAGTAATTACAGTACAATTAAAGTAGATGGTACAATGGTAGATTTAAGTGCCAATAATAAATACACAGTAGCTGAATCAACAGAAGCATTAGCTGTTGAACCTATGTTTTCAGCAATTGAAAGAATTACAACTACAAATTATTATACTACTATAAAACTTGAAGGAACACTTACAAATGAAAAAATAGGAAGTGACACACCTTACAATTATAGTTCTAGTGAGTTAACAGGAAATGTTGAAGATAGCAATGTGACTACTGAAATAAGAATTGCTAAAAATGGGTTTGAAACTTTTGTAAATGAAAACGAAGGAACTAATGTGTCATATACAGAAGAAATTACAAATTACTATTATGATGCTCATGACGAAATAACAGCACCCAATAGTGGTGATTTTATACTTGTAGGAGATATAGATGATCTTTATAGTATATACAATCGAGGAAATACAATTATAAATACAATATTGGATAAACATCAAACATATACAATAACAGCTACTGCAACAATGCCAAGCATTAAAAAAATAACAAGTGCAAATATTACATTAAAAGCTCCAAAGGTTGGAGATGAAGTTAAGAAAATTACAAAGAATGATGGATATGAAGATTATGATGCTCAAGATGTTGCACCAGCAGTATCAACTACAACAGAAGGATTAACAGTAAATGCTTTTTGGGTAAAAGGATTAGAAGATTTATCAGAAGAATCTTTCTATGGAACGTTTGAAAAAGATACATATTATTATGCATTAATAGATTTTGAGGCAGAAGATGGATATGAATTACCTTCAACATTTCCAGATGGAATAAAAATAAATGGAGTTGCACCTGATGAAGTATTTGCGGTAATGGGTGGAAAATGGAATCATTGCATTGCTAAAATAAAAGCAACTGAAATTGATGAAGTAATAGTATATACAATATTAGACGGGGCTGATCAAACTTATACTGAAGGAGAAGATATAGTAGTTAGAGCAAGTGGAGATTTAAATAAACTTCTAATGCTTAAAGTAGATGGAGAAGAACTTTCAACTGAAAATTACACTTTAAAGTCTGGAAGTACAATAGCAACATTAAAGAGTAGTTATTTAAATACATTAAGTGAAGGTAATCACACAGTAACATTTGTATATAATGATGGTGAAGTTGATGCTACATTAAAAGTATTAGCAGCACAAAATACATCTGGTGATGATACAAATACAACTGGAGATAATACTAATACTGGAACAGAAACAAATAATAATACAACTAATGATTCATCAACAGGTAGTCCACAAACTGGTGATAATATCGTAAATTATGTTATTACACTAATATTAAGTATTATAGGTTTAGCTGGTGGATCATTATATCTTAATAAGAAAAAGATATTTGCAAATAAATAATTAATTTGAAGACTAGCAATAATTAAAATGCTAGTCTTTTATTTTAGGAGTGATACAATGTCTAAAAAATTAAAGATAATAATTCCAATTATAGTAGTAATTTTATTAGTTATTTTATTCTTATTTTTAATTTTAAATAAGTCTGAAAAAGAAGATGTTTTAAAAGGATTATGGGATATAGATGGAAATACAAAATATGAATTTGATGGTAAAGGAAACGGAAAATTAATTGTACCTAATAATGAATATATATTTAGTTACACAATAAAAGACAATATTATATCTATTGATTTTGAAAATGAAACATCAATAGATGTAGATTATGAATATGAAATTAATAAAGATGAATTAGAGATAACAAACAAAAAAGAAACACATTTAAAATTTAAACTAAAAAAAGTTGATGATAATAAATGAAAAAAAGGAAAATAAAATTAAGATATGATAATATACTAGCATTTGTTATTGTAGCAATTTGTTTAATGGTATTAATATATTCATCATTTAATATTATTAATTGGTATATTTCTAACAAGAAGAATGCTGAAATAAAAGATGAATTAAAGGAATCAATCGTTATAGAAGAAGTACCTATAGAGGATAATGATGACGAAATAAAAGAAGAATACATAATAGATTTTAAAGAATTAAAAGCAAAGAACAATGACACTATTGGATATATTAAGGTTAATAATACTAATATTGATTATGTAGTAGTTCAAGGTAAAGATAATAGTTACTATCTAAAGCATAATTTTAATAAAGAATGGAATATATCAGGATGGATATTTGGAGATTATAGAAATAAATTTGATGGTACAGATAAAAATATAATTATATATGGTCATAATACTAAAGATAATTCAATGTTTGGTACATTAAAAAATGTATTAAATGAAGAATGGTATAAGAATGAAGATAATCAAAAAATAGTATATGTAGATGAAAAAGGAACACATTATTATAAGATAGTTTCAATTTATACTATTACAAAAAGTGAAGCATTTATGTCAGTAGAATTTAATGAAAATGAATTTAAAGAATTTATCAATTCAATTAAATCAAGATCAATATATAACTTTAACATTGAAGTAGAGGAAAATGATAAATTATTAACCCTTTCTAGTTGTACTCCTGGTGGTTCAGGGAGAGTAATTTTACATGCAAAATTGATTGATTAGAATGCTCGGACTATTAAGATATTTCGTTCAATTAGATAGTAGGAATACTATCTTTTTTTGGGTAAAAGGGCTATATAGTCAATTGATGAAAATTTCGCATAAATTCATGATATAATGGTTATGGGTGGTTTAATATGTTTAGTAAAATTAATTTAAAACATATTGTAATTTTAGCATTAGGATTTTTTTGGTGTAGTGCTATCTATTTAACACAACAAACATATTTATTAAATTATTGTGATAAAGAATTTGTAAATATAGTAGCTATTCTTTATGGTAGTTTGTCGATGGCATTGGGAATTTTGCTTTATATGTTTATTTGTAAAAAAAGTAAAAATATTAAATCTTATTATGCTTTATTTTCTTTGTTCGCAATTGTAATTTCTTTTTTATTTTTTGGAACAGAAAATAAAATAATAATGAGTATATGTTTATGTTTAACTTGTTTATTTGGAACAGCAGGATTTGGAGTAGGATACCATTTCTCATTATTAGCCATAAACATAGAAAAAGTATATCGTGGCAGAGTATTTGCAATTGGATATGGACTAGGTTCAATATTAACATATTTAATAACATTACTTCCAAATAAATTATATGGTTCAATATCTGCTATGATAATTTATATTCCAATAATTGTTTTAAATATATTCTTAGTATGGAAGAATAGAGATTTAGAAATGATAAAAAATGAAAAATATACATCAAGTTATAAAAAATATTTTATTGTTTTATCTGTAATAGTTTTATTGATGTCATTGATGTCAGCTATTTCAACAGATGTAATATCAACTCATATTTTTGATATGGATGGATTATTCGCAAACACTAGATTTGTGTATTGTATTGGATTATTAATTGCTGGATTTATGATAGATAGAAATAAAGAAATGTTTGATATAGCTACAATAATTAGTTTTGTATTTTCACTACTAGTAGTTGTTTTATTAAATCAAAATATTTCAGTTAACTTAGTTGTATCATTATCATATTTGTTCATAGGATTTTTTGTTGTATTTAGAACATTAACATTTGTAAATTTGTATGATCAAAAAAGAGGAACATTATATCTATGCGGAATTGGATTAATGTATTCTAGAATAATGGAAGGAATACTTGTTATATTTCAAAAAGATTTAATGAAAAACTCAACAATTTTAATTTTGATTGAAACAATAATGTTATGTATAGTCTTATGGGTTTATCTTTTATATTATTTAAAAAATACTCGTTCATCATCAAATGATAAGTTAAAAGAAATTGTTTTAAAATATAAATTAAGTAATCAAGAAGAAAAAGTTTTGAATTTATTAATTCAAGATTATACAAAAAAAGATATTGCAGATAAATTATTTTTATCAGTTAACACAATTAAAATTCATGTAACAAATATCTATAAGAAAACAGGTATGACTAGGGCTGAACTTAAAGAAAATTGTATTCTAAGGGCTAAATAGCCCTTTTTTAGTACTCCCTAATTTTTAATTTTTCATATAAAATTAAAATGAGAAGGAGGATTTTTTGTAATGTATAAAAAAAATAATTTATGTAAGAAAGTATTACCTATTTTTTTGATAATTACAATGTTATTTTGTTTAACTGGTTGTGGTGATAAATCATTAAAAACAAAAAGTGGTGAAAAACTAAAAATTACAAAATCTGAAACGAGTCAAATAGAATATGAAGATTTTAATAATGGGTATTTAAAAATGCAAATTCCAAAAGGTTGGAAAGTAGATATTCCAAATAAAGTAACTTTTTCAGGATACACATTTAAAATGTATAATCCAAATGATAAAAATTACATGCTTGAATTTTCATTAGGATTATCTGGTTTCTTAAAAACGGAAGCAGCTAGAAAGAAATATGCAAGTTTATATCCATATGCTATATATGGACAATTAGCAGCAATTGAGCCACAAACAACTGAACAATTTTACAAAGTATGGAATACTAATGCAAAGGTTGCAAATAAGCAAATTAATCAAGAATTTTTTGTTTATTTAGATAACTTTGAAATGATTGAAAATTTAGGTAAAACAAATCTTGGTGGAGATGTAATTAGAGGAAAATTCACAAATGATAAAGGTGAAACAATGCAAGGATTATTTACAACATCTATATTTGATAGTGGTTCATATTATATGTATGGTTTAGACTTAGCACCTTTAAATACATATCACAATATCATTATGTATGCACCAGATGTTGAGTTTAATAACTGGCAATCAATATTTGATCACTCTTTATCTACTATTGAATTTACAGAAGATTTTATGAAAGGTTTTAATAAAGAACAATCTTCGCAAGTTGCAACAGTACAAGCAAATGCAAAAATATATGATGAGATATCAAATATGATTATGGATTCTTGGAATAAGAGAAATAGTTCTTATGATATTATTAGTCAAAAACAAAGTGATGCAACTTTAGGATATGAAAGAGTATATGATACAGAAACTGGAGATGTTTATAAAGCATATAACGGATTCACAGATGAGTATTCTGGAAGTAGATATCAATCAATTACAGATGATATGTATACCACAACAATTAGTGGTTATATAGAAAAATAGAAGGAGATGATTTGAATGAAAAGATTTTTTAAAGGATTAATGGCAGTTTTATTATTAGTTGCTACTTTTATTCCATTTGTAAATGTTAATGCAGCAGAATCTAGCAGAGTACAAATAATAATGAGTGAAAGCGTTGGTAATAAACATGGAACGTATAATGTTAGTGGTGGAAGTTTTGGTGTCACAATTAATCTTGATGGCTCTATAGCCAAATTTGTTGATGTAGGAACACAAATAACATTAACTGCAACACCTGATACAAATTACGGATTTGTAGGTTGGTTTAAAGCTGTTGAAGGAACTAATGGTTATGAACCTACAGATGTATTATCTGGACTTACTACTTACACATTTACAGTAGAAGATTCATATTATAATATTATGCCAGTATTTGAAAACCAAGCTTCATGTAATGGAGCAATGGGACATAATAATATATGGGTAACATCAGGAGGAAAAGAAGCTGTAGTATATGAACCGATGGGAAAAGATGGAACTAATTTTGTTGGTGGTGAAGAAGTCAATTATTGTATTGGCGATGAAATAACAGTAAAAGCTCAAGCAGATGAAGGATATTACTTTGTAGGATGGTATGTTTCTAACGTTCAACAAGGACCAGAATATTATGATAATTCTGTGGTAGTTTCAAGAAATGCTAACTACACATATAAACCTGGAGTAACAACTGTGTCTGGAATCGATGAACCAATTAACTATATAACAGCAGTTTTTTCACAAAATAAACCAGGGAGAACTGTTGTAACTGAGTTTATAGCTAGACCATATGATACTGAGGAAGTTCCATATGATACTGACTTAGCGACTTATACATCAAGCAAAATATGGCAAGCTATGACAGAAGGAACAGAAGAATATAATAGATGGATAGCATTGTTTGGCGAAGTTGATGGAGTATGGCAATATCCAGCACGAACAGGTCAAACTTGGACTTTTATTGAACAAGAAGAAACGGAAACTGAGAGAATTTTGAAATATACTGTTACTTATGATCAAGTAATTGTTACTAAAGCAGCTGCACCTGTTGAACCATCAACAGATGAACCAAGCACTACAACATATACAATTCTTGAAGGTACTAATCAAACATATACACTAGGTTCTAATAAAGATATTGTAATAAAAGCAAGTGGTGATAAAGATAAAATAACTGCTATTGAAATAGATAATGGAAACGTTATTGACCCATCTAATTATGAACTAGCACAAGGTAGTACAATTCTTACATTAAAATCTTCATTCTTAGAAGATACAAGTGTTGGAGAACATACTATTACATTTAAATATAATGATGGTGAAGTATCTACAAAATTGACAATCGCTAATGCAGCAAATAATAATCCAACTTCATCAAATGCAACAAATAATCCACAAACAGGAGATAATATAATGTTCTATATTTCAATGTTAGGATTAAGTATAATTGCTCTTGCAGGTGCAGGAATATATCTAAAGAAGAAAAGATTTAATTAATACATTAAGCAGGAAATAAAAATCCTGTTTTTTGATGTATAATATTATATGAAAGGGAGATGAGTATATGGCTAAAAGAAAATTAAAACCAAAGTATAGAAATATAATAATTATTCTGTTTGTTTTAGTTTGTATATTTGGAGTTATATACTCACTTATAAATATTATTAACTGGAAAAAAGATGTAGATGATAATGATAAGATACAAGAAAAAATAGAAGATAATATCACTATCATTGAACCAATAGAAGAAGAACAAGAAGTTATGATGGTAGATCACAATGAATTTGGGCAAAGTGTAAATGGAATAGAAAACGCAAAAATATTAAGAGTAATAGACCATCATAAAATCTCAGATTTTAAAACATTAACAAAGAAAATAATTAATTCCACATTCTCTGAAATACTAAGACAACTTAAATATAAGACTAAATGGAAGAGTAAGAAACTAATACAAATAGATAAATATTATCCAAGTAGTCAGATATGCCATAGATGTGATTATCAAAATAAGAAAGTAAAAGATTTAAGTATAAGAGAGTGGGTTTGTCCAAAATGTGGAATAGAAAATGATAGAGATATAAATGCAAGTATAAATATATTATGGAAAG
>CAKZZJ010000045.1 GCA_937885165.1 uncultured Caryophanales bacterium | reverse complement strand
ACACAAGAGTAGTTTTTAAATATTATTCACCTAAATGACCTCCATCTAAATTAGGTGAATAATATTTAAAAACTACTCTTGTGTAATCATTATCATTAATAATTTCATAATCAAATAATTTCTGGTGATATCCGTCTTTTCCACTATGCAAATTATTATTGCCATCATTTTTCTCAAGATTGGCATTTTTACCATTTAAAATATATTCCCCATTTTTTATTCTTCCTGCAGTTCTTCCTATTGTTTTACCAAAATAATTATCATTTCTTATGAATAATGAATCATCTTTTGGTGACAAACTTATCTTTTTATCATCAATAAAAATATTTCTAATACTCGCACCTAAATTACATAAAATGATATTTAGTCTTTTATTATTTTTTACAGATATTTTAACAATTTCATTGTTAATATTATTTATTTCAGTTTTCAATTTTTTTTACGACTCCTAATGTAACATCAACACTTTTAATCCCATATGGTGAAGAAAAAGCTATTTCAAAAATATCCTTTTTTCTTTCTCTAATAATAACACCTTTACCAAAGACTTTATGAATTACTTTATCTCCTGACTTAAATAAAGAATCATCATTCTTTTTAATTTTTTTAGTTTTCTTTTTTGCTTTTACAGTTTCTAAGGTTTCGTATAATTTATCATCAAGTTCCATTATAAATCTTGATGGTCCCATTTCATATCTTGCTCCAAAATGTATCCTTGTTTTGGCTAAAGTAATATATAAATATTTCTTCGCTCTTGTGATGCCAACATAGAAGATTCTTCTTTCCTCATCAATATTGATATCAAAACTTACATTAGGGAATATCCCTTCTTCTGTTGCGACCATAAATACAGCATCATATTCTAATCCTTTAGCCTGATGATAAGTACTTAGAGTTACTGAATTTTCATTTTTTACATCATCTGCATCAGTTCTAAGTGAAACATTTGATAAGAATTCTTCTAACTTAATAATGTTTTCTCCTTCACTATTATCTACTTCATAAAGTGCTGTTTTAAGTTCTAAAACATTAGATAGTCTGTCTTCTTTTTCTTCTTCATCAAATTCATTTGAAAGATAATCTTCATAATGCGTTTCATTTAGGATGATATCTACCAAATCTGTTAAAAAATGATTATCAATATTTGCAGTAATTGATTCTATTAATTTATTAAAAACAATTAATTTATTATATGCTTTATCATTTTTATCAAAATAATTTACGGCTTCATATAATGAAATATCATATTCTTTACCTAAAGCCTTTAATCTATTGATTGTTGCAGTACCTATTTTTCTTTTAGGTACATTAACTACTCTTAAATAAGAATAGTCATCATTTGGATTACATATAAGTTTAAGATAAGCTAAAATATCTTTTATTTCCATTCTTGAAAAGAATGATAATGAACCATATATTTTATAAGGAATATTTGATAATACAAATGCATCCTCAAATATTCTTGAAATATAATTATTTCTATAAAGTATAGCAATATCTTTATATTCTAATTTATCAAGAATTAATTTTTTAATCTCATCTATTACATAATATACTTCATGTTTATCAGTTAGAAGCTCTGCTACTACTGGCTTAGTTCCGCTATCATTATTAGAAAAAAGTGTTTTCTTTATCTGATTTTCATTATGTGATATAGCATCATTCGCAAGATTTAAGATATTATTTGTAGAACGATAATTTTCTTCAAGCAATATTAATTTAGCATCATAATCTTTCATGAATTTTTCTATATTTTCAATTAATGCGCCTCTAAATGAATAAATAGACTGAAAATCATCACCTACAACAAATACATTATTTTCTTCATTAGATAGAAGTTTAACAAGATCATACTGCATAGCATTAGTATCCTGAAATTCATCAACCAAAATATAATTGAATTTACGCTGATATTTTTTTCTTATTTTTGGATTTTCGTTTAATAACTTAACTAATTTAATGATTAAATCATCGAAATCAAGAAGTGAATTTTTATTAAGAGTTTTTTCATATAAATCAGATACAAAACTAAATATATCTTTAAGATAGGGATCCTTTATATTAAAATATTTGAAATTTTTACTTCTTGATATTAATTTTTTTAATTTAGCTGGTTTTTCGTCAATTTCATTTTCTTTAACAATATCTTTGATAATTTTTAAAGAATCTTCTTCATCTATGATATTGAAGTTTTTATTTAAGCCTGCTTCTTTATATTCAATTCTTAAAATTCGCGCAGCAAAAGAATGAAATGTAGAAATCCAGAGTCCACTCACATTGTTATTTGTTAGACTAATAATTCTTTCTTTCATTTCACGGGCAGCTTTATTTGTAAATGTAACTGCTAATATTGATTCCGGATCAATTCCTATTTCCTTTATTAAATAAGATACTCTATATGTAAGTACTCTAGTTTTACCAGAACCGGCACCAGCCATAACTATAACTGGGCCACTGATAGACTCTACTGCTTCCTTTTGTCTATCATTAAGTACGCTTAAATCCAATTTAATCATTCCTTCATATATTCTTCAAAATTCTGATATTTATCAACAATACTGCCATCTTCTTTTATTTCAATGATCCTGTTTGATAATGTTGATATAAGTTCAATATCATGGCTAGAAAATAAAATATTACCCTTAAATGCGATTAAACCATTATTCAGAGCAGTAATAGTTTCCAAATCCAAATGGTTTGTAGGATCATCTAAAACTAATACATTTTCTCCTTCAAGCATTAGTTTTGCAAGATTACATCTTATCTTCTCACCACCTGATAATACTTTAGTACTCTTAAGGGACTCTTCACCAGAAAAAAGCATTCTTCCAAGATATCCTCTTATAAAGGTCTCGTTCTTTTCATTTGGCGAAAATTCCCTTAACCAGTCTACTAATGTCATATCTTTATCAAATAGTTCTTTATTATCTTGAAATAAATAACCTACATATGTAGTTATACCCCATTTGAATGAACCACTATATTCTTCATTTTTATATGCTAATATATCAAATAATTCCAATATCTGTTTAGTGTTTGATGATATAAATGCTATCTTATCATTTTTATTTACTTTAAATGATATATTTTTTAATAAGCCGTCATTGGTTGATAAATTATTAACTTCTAAGATATCATTTCCTACTTCTCTTAAAGGCTTAAAACCAATAAAAGGATATCTTCTTGATGATGGTGAAATATCTTCAAGTTCAATTTTTTCAAGAAGTTTTTTTCTGCTTGTTGCCTGGCTTGATTTAGATTTATTGGCACTGAAGCGTGCAATAAATTCTTTTAATTCTTTTATTTTTATTTCTTTTTTCTTGTTTTGATCTTTAGCTTGGGCAAGTGCTAATTGACTTGACTCATACCAAAATTCATAATTTCCAACATATAATTTGATTTTACCATAATCAACATCACATATGTGGGTACAAACATTATTCAAAAAATGCCTGTCATGTGAAACTATTAATACACAGTTTTCATAATTAAGCAAGAAATTCTCAAGCCATTTTGTTGAACTATAATCTAAATTATTTGTCGGCTCATCTAAAAGTAAGATGTCAGGATTTTTAAAAAGGCTTTGGGCAAGTAAAACTTTTACTTTGATTTTGGCATCCATATCGCTCATTTTCATATCATAGAATTTCTCATCAACACCAAGTCCTGATAGAAGCTTCATCGCGTCTGTTTCGCTTTCCCAACCACCTAGTTTCAGATATTCATCTTCTAAAAGCGATGCCTTAATACCATCTTCATCAGTGAAATCTTCTTTTGAATATAAATTATTTTTTTCTTCTTCAATCTCTATAAGCCTTTTATATCCAAGCAAGACTGTCTTTAAAACAGTTTCATTATCAAATTCATTTTGGTTTTGTTTTAAGATACTCAATCTTTCATTTTTATCGATATATACGCTACCACTATTTGGTTCTATCTGTTTTGATAAGCATTTTAAAAATGTTGTCTTACCGGCACCATTAGCACCGATTATTCCATAACAATTACCTTTAGTAAATGTTAGGTTAACATTTTCAAACAGCTTTTTACCACCAAACTGAATACCTAAATTTTCAACAACAAGCATAAATTACCTCTTTTTTAAAAATTACATAGCTTTTGGCTATGTAATTATTTTTTAAAGTTTAAATGATGATTTTAAACTACAGGTTCTATTAAATACCAATTTATCTTTAGTAGAATCCTTATCAGTTACAAAATAACCATTTCTTATAAATTGGAAATGATCAAGCTCTTTAGTATCTTTTAAATTAGCTTCAACATATCCTTCTTTAATCTCAAGTGAATTTGGATTTAATTTCTCCATAAAATCTAGATCCTTATTTTCTTCAGTTTCCTTCATAAGTGGTTCAAATAATCTGAATTCTGCAGGTATTGCATCCTTGGCATTTACAAAATGAATATTACCATTAGGCTTTCTTTCATCAAAGCCTGTGCCACTCTTAGTTTTAGGATCATAAGTTGCGTGAATGATAATTATATTACCATTATCATCATATTCTACAGAATTAGCTTTGATGAAATATGCATACATTAATCTTACTTCAACACCTAAAGCTAATCTCTTCCATTTTTTATTTGGCTTTTCTAAAATGAAATCATCACGCTCAATATATACTTCTTTTGAAAATGAAATCTTTTTAGCACCTAATTCATCATTTTCAGCATTGTTAGGACAATCTAAATATTCGATAACATCATCAGGATAGTTATCAATTATCACTTTAACAGGATCAATTACGGCATTAGGTCTTAATGCACTCATCTTTAAATCATTTCTTAAAGCTTCTTCTAATTCTTCTTCAGGAACTGTAGAATTAACTCTTGATAATCCTGTCCCTAAAATAAATGATTTGATAGCATTAGGAGTATACCCTCTTCTTCTTAAACCACATAATGTAGGCATTCTTGGGTCATCATAGCCTGATACTTTTTTAGCATCAACTAAGGCTCTTAAATATCTTTTTGACATAATAGTATTAGTGATATTAAGTCTACCAAATTCATATTGATGAGGATGATGTTCTACTTCTGTATTATCGATTACCCAGTCATACAAGATTCTATGGTTGTCATATTCAAGTGAGCATAAAGAGTGTGTAATACCTTCAAATGAATCCTGTAAAGGATGAGCGAAATCATACATAGGATAGATACACCATTTATCTTTTTGACGATGATGAGTAGTATGAATTATACGATACATTACTGGGTCACGCATATTGATGTTAGGGTGTGCCATATCGATTTTAGCTCTTAATGTCTTTTCGCCATCAGCATACTTACCTTCTTTCATTTCTTCAAATAATTTAAGGTTTTCTTCAACGCTTCTATCTCTATATGGTGAATTGACACCTGGCTCATTTAAAGTACCACGGTATTTTGATATTTCTTCCTGATTTAAATCATCAACATAGGCTAAACCTTTTTTAATTAGCAATATTGCTTTTTCATATGTTTTTTCAAAATAATCTGAACCATAAAATATGTTTTCAGGTCTGTAGCCTAACCACGCTAAATCATTAATAATTCCATCGACAAATTCTTGATCCTCTTTTACCGGATTAGTATCATCAAATCTTAAATTAGTTTTACCATCAAAACTATCAGCAAGTTCAAAATTAGTTATGATTGCTCTTGCATGACCGATATGCAGATAAGCATTAGGTTCTGGTGGAAAACGGGTTATTATCTCATTAACCTTCCCGTTTTTTAAATCTTCTTCCATTATTGTTTTTATAAAATTATTTATTTCCATTTTAAATTTTCTCCTTCTTTATTCTTCATCAATATTTAGGTTCGCGCTAGGATTTAATGATAAATCATCAAATTTCTTGTGCTTATTATATTGATAATATCCGCATGAGGCAATCATTGCAGCATTATCTGTACAATATTTAATCGAAGGAATCGAGATGTTGAAGTCAGTATGTTTCATGAATTCCTCCTTTAAGCCCCTGTTTGCGGAAACGCCTCCAGCAACTATAATATTTTTTGTATTCATCTTTTTTGCGAGCTTGATTGTCTTATTAACTAATACTTCT
>CAKZZJ010000044.1 GCA_937885165.1 uncultured Caryophanales bacterium | reverse complement strand
CCAATATTCCAAATGATGTTTGTTTCTTCCTTTATGATGTAACCAGGAAATACTATAGCCTAAAGCTTTTCTTTCATTTACCTGAGGTGAATGATTGCCAGCATAATATTTAGCACCTCTTATAAATTCAGTTGGTCCATATTTTGACAAATCATGCTTTAGGCCCTGTGCATAAAGACCACATTTAAAACAATAATGCATTACTTTATGTCTATGTTTAGTTATGGTTTTAAAATGTTTGAATGGATGCATAAAATTACCCCTTGTTTATTTTAACATAATTTAATTGTTTTACAATTAATTTTATAAAAAATCATACTTAAATTTTGCAAAAACTTTATAATAATTGAAAGTTGGCTTAAACTATGCTAAAATAAAAAAGTCAGGTGGTTTTTATGATTGAAAAGATGAATGAAAACTCAAATTTAGATACTGAAGAATTAAATAAAGAAAATATTCCTAATTTGGAAGAAAAAAATATTGAACCTATAGTTGAAATAACAGAAATCGAAGAAAAGGTTGAAAATAAAAAACCAAAATTAAAAAGAAAAAATTTAAAATATGTTTTGAGTATTTTATTTTTAATTGCCCTTGTTGTTACGACAATCATTCTTTTAGCTACCCGTTATAATTTCGGTGAAATGATGGAAATTGTCGGTTCTTTAAATTATTGGTTTTTGATTCTAGGCGTGGCAATGATCTTTATATACATATTGTTTGAAGCAATTGCTATGAAGATATTGCTAAAAACCATAAATTTAAATGAGAGCTTATGGCATAATGTTGAATATTCAGCGATAGATTATTTTTTCTGTGCAGTAACACCTAGTGCTACAGGCGGACAGCCAATGGTAATGTATTATATGAAAAAAGATGGGGTTCCTATCGCAGAAACGACAATCATTTTACTTATGAATACTGCGTTATTCAAGATTGTATTAATGATTTTATCAATCGTTGCTTTAATTGCTTATCCAGGCTATATTCTTGCGACACCTTTAATAGCCATATTATTCTTTTTAGGTTTTGCGTTTAATTTATTTATTGTAATAATGTGTTTCTTGGGTGCATTTAAAAGAAGAGCGGTCCAGAACCTTATGGAAAAAATTATCAGATTATTACATAAGATGAAAATAGTTAAGAATTTGGATTTAGTTTTGGCTTTAGTTGAAGAAAAAATGAATGATTATGAAAAGGCAGCTAATCTGATAAAAGCACATAAAGGCAAATTCTTTTTAGCATTTTTAGCTAATCTAATTCAGAGAATGGCTATGTTCTCAATGACTTATTGTGTTTATTTATCATTCCTAAGACCTTATCCTGATCTTGTTGGTCATGGCTATTTTGAAATGATGGCTATTCAAGTAATTATAGCTTTATCCGTTGATTCACTTCCATTCCCAGGTGGTGTTGGAATTTCTGAACTTCTGTATATACAATTATATGAAATAATTTATGAGACGGAAATAATGGTAGGTTCAGTGCTTATTGTTACAAGAGCACTAAGCTTTTATATTCCTCTTTTGGTTACAATGCTGATATTTATATATAAGCATATTAGCACAATGGTTAAATCCAGTAGAAAAAAGGAGAATTAATAAAATAAAATGATTGGATATTATAATTATACTGTAATACTGACATATCTAGGGCTTGCTAGTGGGGCAACCGGTATATTTTTTGCATTAAAAGGTAATCCTTTTATTGCAATAATATGTTTACTTACAGCTGGATTATTAGATTTATTTGATGGTAAAGTAGCAAGAACTAAAAAAGATAGAACTAATGATGAAAAGAGTTATGGTATCAATATAGATTCCTTATCTGATGTCATTTGTTTCGGAGTACTTCCGGCATGTATCGGATATTCCTTGGGAATGGATGCATACTATTTTATTCCTATTTTCGTAATGTTCATTTTAGGCGGTTTTATAAGGCTTGCATATTTTAATGTAATAGAACTTAATGTATTTTATGGTGTACAAGAAGAAAAGCAGACATTCTATTATGGTATGCCTATTACTATGTCTTCACTTATACTTTCTGGACTTTGTGTTTTAAGACCTTTCGTTTCTTATTTTTATATTTATTATGCAGTAGCACTTGGTGTTCTTGCTTTCTTATTTGTAATTAAAATAAAAGTACCTAAACCTCATAAGGTATCTATTATTATCTTATCAATTGTAGGCGCATTAATAACTGTAGCAAGCATAGTAGTCAATATAATTTATATGATATGATAATATATAGAAATAGTGATGAAAAAAAAGAAGTAGTTGTATCTAAAAATCAAAAATTTTTATACAATACTTTTTTTGGAAGATTAATATTAAAATTAATAACTAGAAGATTTATATCAAAAATGATAGGAGCCTTTTTAAAAACAAGAATAAGTAAAAAAAGGATTCCTAAATTTATTGAGGAAGCAAATATTGATGTAAATGATTATGAAATCGATAATGTTAAATCTTATAATGATTTTTTTATCAGAAAAATAAAGCCAGGAAAAAGAATTATTGATGAAAAACCTAAAGATTTAATCGCACCGTGTGATTCTAAACTTCAGGCTTTCAAAATTGAAGAAAATTCAGTTTTTAAAATCAAGGATTCATATTATAAAACTTCTGATTTAATCAAAAATGAAGAATTGGCCAACGAATTTATCGGTGGCTATGCATTAATATTTAGATTAACAGTTGATGATTACCACAGGTATTCATATATTGATTCCGGTTCAAAAGGGAAAAATATAAAAATAAAAGGTACGCTTCATACAGTTAATCCTATCGCCTTAGAAAAATATAATTTTTATAAGACAAATTCAAGAGAATATACCACACTTAACTGTGATAATTTAGGTAAAGTGGTCATGATTGAAGTTGGTGCGATAGTTGTTGGAAAAATAGTGAATCATCATCAAGAATATGAATTCAAAAGAGGAGAAGAAAAGGGCTACTTTGAATTTGGTGGTTCAACAATTGTATTATTAGTTAAAGATAACATTAAAATAGATGATGATATTTTACTAAATACCAAGAATAATGATGAGACAAGGGTGCATTTAGGAGAAAAAATCGGAGAAATTTTATAGCTGTCAAGAAAAAATGCTTGACAGCCTTTTTATTTTCATATATAATACCTTCGAGTTTGTAAAGGAGACATTATTATGGTTAAAATTAGACTACAAAGATTTGGTGCACACAAGGCTCCAAAATATCGTATTGTTGCAGCTGACTCAAGAAGCCCACGTGATGGTAAATTCCTTGAAATATTAGGTTCATATATTCCTACAACTGAACCAGCTACTGTAGTAGTTGATGTAGAAAAAGTTAACGCATGGGTTGCAAAAGGCGCACAGGTTAGTGACACTGTAAAAAGATTACTTAAAAACGTTAAATAGGAGGGTCATATGATCAATTATGAAGAATTAATTAAAAGCTTAGTTCTTCCTTTAGTTGCGTACCCTCAAGATGTTAAAGTTGAGAAAGTTAATGACGATTCAGATGATTTAGAATATAAGGTTTTAGTTAATAAAGCTGACTTTGGCCGTGTTGTAGGCAAAGGCGGAGCTATTGCCAAAGCTATTAGAACTATTTTATATGCTGGTGCGTCTAAGGAAGGAAAAAGAATCCATTTGGATATCGAAAGCGAAGAAAATTAATATATGCGAAAGGTTATAGTTCTCTATAACTTTTTTCATTATGGGGGTAATTATGGATAAAATTACTGAAATTGAAAGAACAATAATCAAAACATATAGATCAAAATTATGGTCACCGTTTACAAAGGCTTTAAAAGAATATCAGTTGTTAAAAGAAAATGATCACATCTGTGTATGTATTTCCGGTGGAAAAGATTCTATGCTGCTTGCGAAATTATTTCAGGAATTAAAAAAACATTCTGATTTTAATTTTGAAGTTTCTTATGTAGTAATGAATCCTGGATATAATGAAAAAAATCTAGATCTTATTAAGCATAATCTTGAAGTTTTAGGTATACCAGCAGAAATAATTGATACTGATATTCTATCTTTATTAAGCATGGAAAACAAAATTAATTTAATTGATATTTTTGAATTTAATAATTCAATAACAATAAAAGAAGCTTCTGCTAAATATAATGATTTAATGAAATCACTCAAACAAATTTTAAAATTCGAATTTAAAATTAATCTTGAATCATTATATCATCTTTATTTAGAATATACTGAAAATAAAATATCATTAACCAATTTTTTGAATATTCTAATAATGATGAATTATATATTAACCACATTCAAACAAATATTAAAATTGTCTGATAATTCAGATTTGATAAATGTTTTTCAATTAAACAAAAAAATTTCTATTATTTCATTAGATAATATAAATGTCAATGATAAGGAATCATTATCTTATAAATTAGAAAAGTTATATGAAAAAATAGAACAAAATAAGGAAAGTAAAGGTGATAAAGGTTATAATAATTTGATAATACTGATATACATTTTATCTTTAGATGGAAATATAATAGTTGATAATGAAGCATCAAATTTATTAAATTTATTGCAAAAATATAATTTATATAATAAAATATATATTTCAAATATTCATTTAAGTCTTGTATTATATATCCAAATGGAAATATTAGTAAATATATATCTTAATCCACCTAAGCCTAAAAAATTACCTTTAATTAACAATAAATATCAATTTCAGGAATTATCTTTGAATGAACAAACAAGAAATAGTAATAATTTTACTTTTACAAGAAATAATAATGTCGCCAAATTTAATTATAAAACTCAGTTATTATCATCAAATAGAAAATTAAACCACCATTTAAGTTCAAATAAGTTAAGTGAAAATGAATTAAAAAATAATATTTATATAAATGAACTTCCAAATTATTATATATTTGATGATGAGATAAATAGTAAAATCGAAAATACAGATATGAAAATAATTTTATTTCAAAATTATTTAAAATGTTTTTCATTTTATACACTAAGCAAAAATAAAATTCAAATAGATATTAACCTATCAATAGAATCTATTTCAGAGTTAATAGAAATTAATAATAAAAATGAATCAAACAAACAAATTTTTACAGATATTAATGAAAATATTATAAATGAATTAAATTTAGATACAGTAGATTTATTAATAAAAGAAAATTTTAGGCAAATTTTTTCCTGTTTTAATATCAATGATTTAATCATTAAATTCACAGATTTTAAAAATAAAGCTCAAGTTGAAATTGAGAGTTTTAAATATATTGATTTAATAGCCAATTCTAATACATGTTATCTTCAAGAGCCAGTAGATTCTTTTTTCATCAATAGAAGAGCTAAAAAGGATAAATCAAATAAAAATTTTGATTCTTTAACAATAAAAGAATTATTCACACAATTTGATATTTTATGTTTTTATTTAATTTTTTTCCTTAAGAATCATGAAATTAAAAAATCTCCAAAATCAATAATCATAAAATTTAATGTTTTTAAATGCATAATAAATAGGGAAAATAAAAAAATACAAATTTTTTTTAATTTTTCTTTTATAAAAGAAAAAACACTATTTCATTATCTAAAACACATTTCTAATATATTAAATTTATTAGAGAAATATACAGATGTTATTTTAATATTAAAAGAATTTAAGCAATATGATTCAACAATAAGATTATTCCAGAATAATTTTAGATCGCATCAAACCAGTTTTATTTTTACTTTACTTACAAGATTAATAGTGAATTTTGTTGATGAAAATAAATTAGCACATAGAATAATAATATTGGAAACAAAGTTTAATAATTATAACCCAAATTTACAAGTATATATTAAAGATGAAAATAGCAAACTCAAAAATAGAATAATTGCTATTAAACAAATGATATTTCAGCAACAATATGGAAATAAATTTTATGTATTATTGAATTATTTAGAAGATTTGACAACAATTTGGAATTTAATTGTAATTAGTGATAATGAGAATGATTTTAAATTATTAAGGACATTTGATGATAATAAACTATTTTTTTTTTTATCATTTGATAAAACAAATGTAAGTCAATCTTCTCAAGAAAATACAACACAAATTAATTCAAATATGGATAATATAAATGAAAATAAGAAAAAAAATAATATTGGTGTTGAGTATGTGAATGTCATTTTGTATTTTAAAAATGATGAAAATATATTCAATAAAGGCCTTTCTTTTATTGAAGATTTAGCATCGGATAAAGATTCAGTCTTAGAATATAAATTCACACTCATTTGTGATAGGTTTTTTTTGGAAACGAATATTTTAATGGAACCGAGTATGAAAAAATATGTAAAAATCATGTATTCACTTATTGATAATATATTCATGATTGCAAAAAATATTAAAAACGAAAATGATATAATTGAAAATGATGAAAATGAACAAGATAATGAATATTATAACTATGATATATTCATAGCAGATTCATTCATAGCTGTTGCAAATTATCATATTTATAACATAGAAGAAGACAAAAATTATAGTAAAATAATTTTTGAATTTTTGTCAATTCTAAGTTCTTGTATTGAAGTTATTCTTTATATTCTTAAAAATAAAGATATATATATTCCAAAATTTATTTATTTAATAAGAACAGTAAAAGATAATTATTACATGTTTGAATATAAAGAATCTAATATGTTCATAAAAAAAGTGAAAGAATTTACTTCTTTAATATCTTTACATACAAAAGAGTGTTATCCTTTATTCTGTTTTCTATCACAAAAAACGCAAACTAAATACACTATATCAAATGACAATTTTTATGATGTTTTTCTCAGGCTTTTTTTGAATTTGAATAAAGTAGTAGAACCAAAGGAAAAATTAAATGAGATTTTTTTGCATAAAATTCATAAAAATATTTTTTATGAATATTATGATTCTTTTTTGTTAATCGCATTTTCTTTTGAAGCTTTAAATTTTTTTAATGATTTTTTGATGAAAAATGAATATTTAACTATTACTGAAGGAGATAAATTTGATAAATGCTATATTATTTTAACTGAAGATATTTCTAATAGAAAAAATAATTATGAATTATTGTTAAAAAATTTACAAGATGAAAGTAAAATAATTGTCAACAAAACAATTGTTTTTGACTTTAATTTTAGGCCATCTTATTTTTTCATAAATAAAAAGTATTCTAATATGGGATTTAGAAAAGCAGAATATCTAATAAATGAAGAGATAAAACATGTTAAATATAAAATAATTCCAGATTTAAGAATTAATTTAAATTCTATATATAAAATCTTTGAAA
>CAKZZJ010000043.1 GCA_937885165.1 uncultured Caryophanales bacterium | reverse complement strand
CTCTTCCGATCTATTATTTGATTTTAATTCTTTTGTATTATATATTATATTGATATTAACATTAGATCCACTGTAAACTAAATTCCAACCATTTGGTTTTGATGCAAGAGCAGTATAAATAAACACAATTGATTCATTATTAAATGAGTAATTAATATTTTTAACTGAATTAGGTATATAACAATTAATATTTTCACCACCATAAATTGTATAGTGATAAAATGCATTGTAACCAATTTTATTTAATCTGTTAGGTAGATTAACATCAAATAGTCTATTTACTCCGTAGAATGCATAATCGCCTATTTCTTTTAAATTTTTTGAAAATACAACATTTTCTATATTTGTTGAGTCTATGAATGTATTTGCTCTAATAGTTTCAATTTTATCATTCATTTCAACAGAAACTAGATTTGAACAATTTGCAAATGCATAATCACCAACATAAACTAAATTTTCTGGATATGTAACAGTTCTTAATGCTGAATTATAGAATGCATAGCTTCCTATCTTAGTTAATTCATCATTAAAGATTATAGTTTGAACCCGACTATTAGCAAAAACATTACTTGCTATTTCAGTTATTTTATATTCAAGTGCTGTTAAATCAATATTAATTAAATTTGGATTTAATAATTCTGTTATTGCGACACTACCATCGGTATAAACTAAATATTTAAATAAATCATCTGACTCAATTTTATCGATTCCTGCATAAACATTATTATTTATTACTGCAAATCTTGAATCACCATATGATATATATTTAACATCATTTTCATAATCCATCTCAATTTGATATGGTAAATCTTCAGCATCAAATTTGATTGATTCCATTATATTATCAGCTTTTGATAATTTAACTTTAATATATGCATTTTCTTCATCAGTTGTTGCATAATTTACGACTGAATCAAAAGGATTATTTTCAGATGTAAATGTCTTTACATGTGAATATGAATCATATTTAAACCAATAATTATTGTAATAATCTTCATATTCTTTTGGAACATATATATTTGGACTACCATCTACCCATACTGTATCATACTGCGGATTAGTAAATTTAGTTTGATAATATGAAGCTTTAGAACAAATTACATTGCAAATTCTAAAATCAACTGTATTAGTGTAATATACAGTTATATGCTGTCTCATGGAATCGTAATCATCATTTCCATCATTATCTATTCTTAATTGACGTACTGCTTCCCACTCTGCCCCAAGTACTGGTAATCCATTATAATAACCACCAATGACTAAAGTCGCATCTACACCATAAGGTATATTAAATGATTCAATAACGTATCCATCAAACCTATCATTTGCAGAATAATACCAACTACGATATGAATAAGTATAAGTAGGATTTGCAATGACATATCTTTCCCATTTTGCATATAAATCTAATTTGTCATCAGATTTGTATGGGAATGTGATTTCATCACCTTTAAATTCTGGATTATCATACCAAGTTACAAAATAACCTTCTCTTTTAACATTAATTTTAGTAACAGCAACTCCTGTTTCAATAATATCAGGAATATCGCAATTAGTATGAATATGATATTCATTATCAACTAATTCATCTGAAATATATAGCGCACCTGCATTAGATACATCATTAAGGAATATTGGATAACTTCTTACTCCATTTAGTTCAAAATATGAATTACCAAAAGCTAGTGAAGCCATCTCTGAAGCATCATAAGTTATTTCTGATGTCTGATATAAAACACCATCAGCTCTATAATTAAATTTATTCTTATCAGTTATTAAAGCACCTGAAAGAGTATTTATAACACCAGTGTTATCAGATGAACCTTCAACTTGAGTTAATATAATTTCTAAATCATTAACATAATTATTTGTTGAAATAGCATAACTTATTGTATTCCAGCTTCCTAAATTTCCTAATGTGTTTGAAACACCAGTTACTACTCCTTTTGGAGCGGAAACATCGATATGACCTGATACTGTTGAATCATAAACTCTACCTTTTGCGGCACTGATACCTGATACACTTACTGTACCCTTTGTCTTAATTGACATATATATATTTTCTAAATTTAGATTAAATATAATTCCTCTAAATTCTTTGAACAAGCCATAATATTGATTTTCTGTTGATTCATTATTGATAACTGTTCTTAAATTTTTAATTTTATGACCATTACCATCAAATACACCGCCAGCAATAATTCCATTCCAGCTAACATCTTTTAAATCTAAATCATTATCAAGTACATAATATTTATATGAAACATCATAATTGCCCCATTCTGATGAAACAACTGAACCACTACTTATAGATAGAAGCTCATCAACTGTCTTAATATGTACTGTATCACTATAAAATGATACTCTTGAATGTTTACTAGGTAGAGCAAGGTTTCTTTCAACATCTTCAATTCCATAAGTTAAAGATACCAATACTAAATCATAAAAGTCATAATCATTACCATTATAAGTATTTATTATTCCTTTTTCTTTTATTAATATATGGTTATTATCAATCATTTCAAAATTTGTAGTTTCTTTTGTTGGATTAGCTGATTGTTCATAAAAATCATATCTATAAGTTATAGATTTAATTTCATAACCTGTTGGGTTGTTTATTTCTAATATTCTCATAGGAGAAGATGAATAATTTTCATAATTTGTATCAGTTATTGCAAAATAATCAACAACTTCAAGTTCGCCCATAACAATGATATCTTCATAATATTCTGTTACTAGTCGATCTTGCAGTATGGCTCCTGCAGATTCATATTCATATCCTGTTACTTCAACAGTGTAGTAACCACCTTCAGTTTCAGGAACAAATTTTATAATTACATTATCTTTTTGCGCTATATTATTTAATACAGGACAATATTGATTAGAAATAAATATACCTGTAACTTTTAATTCATTAGGATTATCTAGTGAAATTTCGACTTGTACTTCTTCCCCAACGCTTGGATTTTCATTATTTAATACATGTAAGCCAGTAACAAATAATTTAGAACCACTTGTACCATATTTAATAGTTGCTTTATCTTCTTGTAGACCCTTACCATCATTTAAATCATATGTATAAGTTGTAACGATTGAATAGAATGATTCTAAATCAAGATTTTCAAATTTTCTTAATGATAAATCTTCTAAAGATTTTACTAAGTTTCCTTCTTCATCAAATAATTCAATTGCAGTAATAGTAGATAGTTTTTCATTATCTACAATATTAAAATCAAATTCAATATAATCAGTTCCTGCAAGCATCATATTTGATGCATATGTATAAACTATATCATCTCTCTTTAAGGTTGAAATAAATTGAGAAACAGTATAATCTTTAGTTCCTTCACCATCATTTAAATCATAACTATGGTAAATAACAATTTCATATTTGTTATTTGAATAAAGATTATCAAGCCTCATATCAGTTTCTAAATCAGTTATAGTTTTAACTAATGTGGTGCCAAGTTTAACTTCAATTTTTTCGATACTTAAAATCTTATTTGGATCGCTTATTGATAATTCAATTTCAAATGATGAATAAGTAACATCATTTCCTAATGCTCTAATAACTGGTTTATTTCTTTCAAGAGTTTTTACAGTTTTTTGTAATTTTAATTCCTGAACGCCATTTAAATCTAATAAATCATATTCATAAATAACAACTACTTCATAATCTCTATTAGATAATAAACCATTAAGGGTCATTAAATTGCCTGGTGTAGCTTCTGCTTTTAACTCATTATTATAATAAACATATGCACCTTTTATGCTACCTGCATTATCATTATCAGTTATTTTTGTTTTGATTTCGAATCCATCATCAAGGGCTGTAATATCAGCATCAAGAGTAGGAAGTTGTTTTGCTGTAGAAACTTCATATTCAAATGTAGCTAGTTGACTTCCTTTTCCATCATCTAAATCATATTGATACCCAACTTCAATAATGTATTTAGTATTTGGTGTTAATCCGCTAAATGTACGTTTAATCATATCATCTAGTTGAGTTACATATGATCTTCCATTTGATTTATATAATCTTAGACTATTTACTCTACCTACAACATTAGGGTCTGTAACGATTAAATCAAATTCAATTGAAGTACTATCTACTGCAAATGGTCTAATTTCAACTACTGGCACAAATTTAGTAGTAGAGAATGCAACTACTTTCTTTGATTCTACTTCGCCATTTCCATCATTAAGATTATATGAATAAGTGAATTCTAAGAAATAATTTGCATTTCTATTTAAATTTTCAATAACCTTTGTATCATAATCAACGCTTGCGACAAAATCGCCATTTTGAGTATATAATTTGATTGATTTAAGATTTAATAAGTTTTCTTCATCATCAACAAATACATTATATTCAACACTTGATTCATATACTTTGAAAGTTGCATTTAATGTAGGTACTTGATGAGATTGTGTTTTAATTCTAAATGAATCATAATATGTATATTTTTCACCATTAAGTTCAAAATCAAAATATAGTCTTACTTCATAATTTGTATCAGATAGGAGATTAGTGAATTTTAATTCATCTTTTGCTTCTAAAATTGCTTCCCCATCTTTAAATAAATATGAACCTAAATAGTTTGCAACTTTGTTTACAATTTTATAATCGAATGTTATTTCATCAAAATTACTAGAAACATCAGTAAGCTTGATAAACATACTTGTATTTACATCTTTTTTAAGAAGTAAATGAGTAGACATTCCATTCTTATCAAGACCATCATAATTTGCAACTACCATATATTGGTAAGTCTTACCAATAATTAGATTGTCAATTTTAAATGTGTTAGTTCCTTTTTCTAAATCTTTTTCCAATAATATATTTTCACCATCATAAAAATATAATTTGCAGTTCTGGTTAGAAAAATCAACTAAATTCAATGGATCACTGATAAATATTGATGCTTCATAACTTGTTAAATCATAATTTTCATTATTTACAGATGCTGTAGGAGTTTTATCATATGCAACAGATAATTTAACAGTCTGATTACCTGATATGATAGCATCTCTAATTTGATTATCTACATCTGAAACATATTTTATTTCATCAATTGTATATTCTTTTATACCTGGAGTATCACCACTATTTACTTTTAAAACTAAAAGTTCAGATGTTGAACCAGATTCAAACTGGTATGACTGATATACAACACCATTTAAAGTAAAACGTAGTATAGCAAAATTATTAGGATTTACGATGCTAACTGATACATAAACTTCCTGATTTACTTCAGCATAAAAAGGTGTAACATTAGATGCCTCGTTTACTGATATTTCTGGAAGTAAATTTTCTTCTATGTCAGAATTTTCTGGATTTGATGGCATATTATCATCAGGCACTTCAATTGCTGATTTATCATCGTTATCTTCTTTTCCAGTTTCAGTTGCATCGTCTTCATTTGTTTTTTCATCACCTAATGTAGAATCATCTACTTCTTCATTATTTGAAGTGGTTTCTTCTGTTTCTTCATCATTTGATTCTTCATCGCTAGATGCAGGAACTTCTTCAGTTTCATCAAGTAATTTAGATTTACGCAAAGAATTTAGTGTTGCTTGATCTGTAAGTGGAGATTTTTCAGTAATTGCCATTCCACTGAATTTAGGAATAGAATTCGGATCTTTTTCTGCAGTCACATCTGTTTGATTGCTAGAAGTTTCATCACTTTTTTTACTGCTTCCACATGCAACAACAGTAAATGCTATTGCGAAAACAAAAATGAATAAACAAATTTTCTTGAAAATCTTCGTAAACTTCATAATTTTAGCCTCCTCTACAAAGAAAAATGGGTCTAGATAAATAAATACCTAGACCCAATTTAAACTACAAATAAATATAATATTACCACCACCACATTTTATTTGCGGGGGGGGTAAGGTTATATATTCACTAGCTAGTTTCAGTATATCATAGAATATGATTTTTATTCAAGATTAAAATAAAATATTTTTGTGAAAAAAATAATATTAAATTTGATTTGAATATATTTTCATACTTTTTATATGATGTTTTTAAATTGGTGTTTTAATATTCACTATTAATTAATTTTATAAACTCAATATAATTCATTTAAAAGAGCAACTGTTTAACTGCATCAACTTTAATTCGAATTTCAACTTTGGGTGATATTTTACTTCATATCCTCCATATTTACCAACAATTTTGCTCATTAGTACAGCTAATACTATATTGCCAACTCCAGTCAATACTTGTGCCCCACTAATTGTTAGTGTTGTTGATCCGGTAATACCTATTGCTAGTGTAGCACCTGTATTAACATATCCAAAAGTTGGTATTGTAAATGAGAATGATGCACCTGCCATATATCCTGCTGCTACACCTATAAATGCCCCTAATACTGATACATTGCACTCAATAATCCTATGCCACTTTTAATGCATGGAATTTATACTTTATCAACAAATCCAACTGCTAATCTAGAAAAGTAGCGGTAAATGCAGTAGTTGTTATTATTTCACCAAAAGAATAATTTGATGCACAAACATAAGTTTGCCAAGCAACTATCTAAAATAATCACTTATTTGAATTTCTTGATACTTAAATATTTATCTATAGATTATTAGATCATTTTCATTAAGTAATATATTTTTGATAAAAACATATAGCACACTCATACTAATATCCATCTATATCTTCAAAATCACAATAGATCCATACACTCATTTTATGTTCATTATAATATATTTTGTGTATTATTTTGTAATTTTGACACATAACTTTTGGGCTTAAATTTTATATCACTTTATCAACATTACCATAACGGATTTAGTTTTGTGATTCTTCATTAGTTGTTTGTGACTCGTTATTAATTATTAGCAATACTTTTTCATTTTCAAAATATATAATTTTTTTTGTTTTTCCATGATAAGTAAAACTCATAACATAACCTCTAGTAAAGCCTCTACCTTGTGATTTTATTTTTTTATCTTGCATCTCTTTATATTTAAAAACTTTTTTTAAAAAGTAGAT
>CAKZZJ010000042.1 GCA_937885165.1 uncultured Caryophanales bacterium | reverse complement strand
TCATGACCAACGCTGTCATGATGTCCTTCTCTCCCGGATCGGATTCCGCTATCATAAGCATTTCTGTTTCTTTCATATTTCGCGACCTCCATGCACAGATGATTTTATCTTGTCATTTATCTTATCATTCTAAAATTGAAATGACAAGATATTTCCGCATTTACATCACGTGGTTATTTCGAAACAGTACTTGCCTGTAAAAACATTGTATAAAAAAGGCTCCTCGCCGCCGACGCACTTGCCGGTAGTGAGGAGCCTTGGTCTGTCTTAGTCCTCTTTTGTCAATACTTTTTTCTGCCTATAGTAAATACTCTTTTTTGTTCATTAAAAGCTAGATGTGTCTGAAAACCTACTATATTATACATTTTGCCTTCGCTATCATCATGTCTTAATTGAACTACAGCGTATGGTGTAGTACCATCAGGCTTTCTTAAGCCTACTGGCTTCATTGGTCCAAAGCGCAAAGTCTCGGCACCCCTTTTAGCCATAACCTCAATTGGCATGCAGGCCTCAAATACTTTTAGTTCAAATTCTGGTGTATCAATTTGTTCTGCATTAATAAGTTCATTATAAAATACATCAAATTCTTCTTTAGTAAATGGCAAATTATAATATGATGCTTCTCCTTTATCATATCTACTTTTTAAATATGCTATATCATAATTTATACTATCAGCATAAATTATTGGCGCTTGTGCATCATAAAAATAAAAATCATCTTCATTAAATAATCTTTTAAGTTCATCACAAAGAGGGCTACTTGTAAGTGGTCCTGTAGCGATAATAGTAGGGATATTTACATCAATAGATAAAACTTCCTCGTTAATTATTTTAACATTAGGAAGTTCTTTTATCTTTTTTGTTATATATTCACTGAAGCCTTCTCTATCAACAGCGAGTGCTCCTCCAGCAAGTACTTTATGCTTATTTGCTGATTCCATCACTATTGAATCAAATACAGTCATCTCATATTTAAGTATTCCAGATGCATTTTCAAGTGATTCATTTTTCAAACTATTTGAACAAACAAGTTCGGCAAGCTTATCAGTTTTATGAGCAGGAGTAAATTTATTGGGCCTCATCTCATAAAGTTCAATATCGTATCCTCTTTTAGCTAGATACATTGTCGCCTCAGCACCCGCAAGTCCACCACCGATAATTCTTATTTTCATCTATATTCTACTATATCCTCAATATCAAGTCTTGTGTTGTGTGCTTTAACCTCTTTAGGATATCCAATTGGTATAAGTAGCGCAACATGATATTCTTTTGGTAAAGATAAAATAAATTTAACTTTTTCTTCATCAAATGAAGCAACATAGCATGAACCAATCCCAAGTGTTGTTGCCATTAAAACCATATTTGAAGCCGCAAGTGTCGCATCAACTATGCCATAATCAGCCATATCATTTCTTCTTTTCCATGATTCTTTTTCATCATAACATATAACTAAAATTGTTTTGGCATCAAAAGTATATCTTGTCGCTTCATTTAATTTTTCAAGCAGAATATTATTTTCAACAACAATTATTCTTTCGGGCTGGTTATTGGCCGCAGTTGGGGCAAGTCTTGCCGCATTTAATATCTGCCTCAATTCTTCAGTTTTAATTTTTTCTGCTGTAAAGCTTCTGCATGAATATCTTTCTTCGAGACAATCATATAAAATATCAGATTCAATGCTCATACTATTCCTCCATAAATAGATCAGACTTAATTGCTTTAACAAATTTATCTATTATTTCTTTTTTCATATTCCAATACTTCTTGGCAAGCGGTGTTACCATATAATCCTGATCAAGTATATGAATCGAATGCGCATATATTTCTTCTAAAGCATCCTCATAATCTTCAACACCCTTATGTCCTTTGGCAAGTAAATCCCATAATATTCCCATAGCACCCTCTTCATCTAAAAGGTCGGCTTCCATAAGTAGTATAAGTTCTATATTTTCAGTTTTTTTAATCATTTCTTTACTTGAATGATTAAGTATTAAATATGAAACATCAGCAACAAATTCATCTGTAAAATCTTCTTTATTCTGTTCTACATATTTTTTAAAAATAATATTACTAAAATATGCATGCATCTGTTTTTGATAAGCATAACCAACATCATGAAATATCGCTGCAGTCTTTAATACATCTAATTTGATGTTATCAAAATCTAAAGCGAGTCTTCCTACCCATAAATAAACACGATATGAATGTTTATATCTGTTTCTAAACTGGTGGTTTTTATTTTTAGGTTTGATTGCATTATTATCCTCAAGTTCTTTTTTAACGAACTTTAACATCTTATCAAAATCAAGCATCATTAATTACCTTTTTCTATAATTATAATAAACTTAAATAATTATTCTCAAACTTTGAAAGTTTTTTATTTAAAGCTTTTATTATTTCATTTAAAGCTTCATCATTTTTAAATCTCATATATTCTTTATATTCTAAAAACTTATCTTCATCAAATAAATCATCAATACATGTAGGATTATTATAAGAACCAATAACTCTTATTATTTCAGAATATAATTCTTCATCACTAACCTGTTGTAATATACTTTTAACTATTACATTGTTAGTAGTAGCTTTAAATTTAATAATTTCTGATAATTCATCATAACTCTTTTTATATACAAAACTATTCCATCTATCTTCAAATGCTTCTTTTAATGCTATAAGCTCTGCATTATTTTTCTTTGTAATAAGTTTAGCCAAATATATCATACTAGATGTTGTTTGTATCTCTATTTTAAAATCATCTGGTTTTGTTTTCTTTAAAGCGTTCATCTTTTTAATATTATTTATTGTAATTTCGATATTCTTTTTAAGATTATCATCAAGTTTCGTCTTATCAACATTTGATAACAATATAGATATTTCTTCTATTTCATTATCTATATCATCAACGCTTGATCCATCAATAATATCCTTAAGAAGCTTTTCTATCTTATTTTTTATGATACATAATTCATCTTTATTATTAACTAATTCTTCATATCTAATTATAATCTTTTTGAGATTATTACCTAAAACATCAAGATCCACACCATCTTTTAGATTCATTCTGATTTCATCAGGTTTTAAGAGCCTAATTATATATTTAATTTGGGCTTTTTCATCTTTTAATTTTTCGCCTATTGAGAAAAATGGTGTATCATCAATTTTTGCATCATCAATTATCTTTTCTCTAAAAAGTGAAATAGAATTTATTATTCTTGATTCAATATATTTTTCAATATTTTTATTATTAAGAATATCCATTTCTTTTTTATAATTGACATATTCATAATAAAGTTCTTCTATTTCTTCAAATCTATTTAAGAAATGATCTTTCATATCATCAAATGATGAAAAACCTACAGGATACATACTGAAACTTACATCATCTTTAGTATTTTTTCTTAATCTTTCTTTTAACTCCTGTTTAAATTCATCAATATCATCTGAAAATGATAATGTATCGATAAGATGATATTCATCATTTAAAAATGAATTTGAAAAATTATTATTAAAGCCTTCTGTAGCAGAGATAAGAATGAATTTATCTTGACTTATCCCTAATTTATTTTTGATATCATTCCATTTATATTCTTTATGATGAATTTTCTCACTTTCATCTGTTGAAAAACAATTATTTAAATTCCCCTCATCATCAATATCATCATTTGATAACAAAAATAAACCTTTTGAGGTAAGTATGTAACATCTTGCACTACCAACCCAGATAACATCAATTAAATTATTACCACTATTATAAATAAGTGATGATAATGATGTTTTAAATGATATATTTTCATCTTTTTTTATATTTAATTCTTCAACTGTCTTTCCTATATAAGGTCTTATATATCTACTTAAACTATTTTTATTTAAATTATGATTTTCAATTCTATTAAGCATATAATAGACATATTTATAAATTATCAGTCTTGATGATAAATAAGCATCATTTACCTTAAATGATGGACTTTGTGAATCATTTAATAAAACATTCACATATTCACTGAATCTGTTAAATGTCTTATCTTCAGTAATAAATATAGCATCTTTTCCATATGAATCATCTAATATTTCTTCAAAATTCTTTAGTTTGTCAGCACCAAGTTTTATTCCTCTTATGCTTTCTTCCCCATTTGAAGATGCTAAAAGAGCCATCTTCTTTCCTAATTCATCATCATATTCGGCAACTATAGGGTCAGATGTTTTATTATTTTTATTTATTAAAAAAGCAAATGCTAAATCATTTTTAATAAGTTTTTTGTTCATATATAAACTCTCCCTTTTGAATGTTTTGAAAAAATGATCCTTTGAGGTTATTATATCACAACTCTTTTTTCTTTTTAAGAAAAAAAACACTTCTATGTTAAAGAAGTGAATTTTAAATATTTTATCCGTTGATTAAATTAACCAATACATCCCATAAAGATGTTACTTCAACAAGAATTGGGGCAATGATTAGTGATATTATTGACATAAGTTTAATTAATATATCCATAGCTGGTCCGGCAGTATCTTTTAGAGGGTCACCTACTGTATCACCAGTGATAGCCGCTTGATGAGCAAGACTACCTTTACCACCATTATTACCTTCTTCGATATATTTTTTTGCATTATCCCATGCACCACCTGAATTAGCCATGAATATTGCAAGCATTATCGCGCTTGATAATCCACCTACCAATAGTCCACCTAAGCCTTCAGCACCGAATATGAAGCCTACTCCGATAGGTGTTAATACAGCGATTAATCCTGGTAAAATCATTTCTTTAAGTGAAGCTTTAGTTGAAATATCGATACATTTGTCATAATCAGCTTTTGCTTCTCCTGTAAGGATAAGAGGATTTTCTTCAAATTGTCTTCTTACTTCAATTACCATTTTATTACTTGCCTTACCAACTGAGGCAATAACTAAAGCAGAGAATAAATATGGAAGCATAGCACCTATTAATAATCCAACTATAACCTGTGTAGAAAGTAAATTAAGATTATCACCTAAACCAACAGCGTGAGCATATGAGAAAAATAAAGCTAAGGCTGTCAATGTTGCAGAACCGATACAGAAGCCTTTTCCGATTGCGGCTGTGGTATTACCAACGCTATCAAGCTTATCTGTTACTTCTCTTACATGAGGGTCAAGATTACTCATTTGAGCAATACCACCTGCATTATCAGAAATTGGCCCATAACCATCAACTGAAATAGTAATACCTGCAGTAGATAACATACCTACTGCTGCTAAAGCTATACCATAATTTCCTAAGAAAAAATAAGAAAATATAATACCAAGTGCCAAAACAACAACTGTAAGGAATGTGGATTTCATACCTACACCAAGACCTGCGATAATATTTGTTGCATGACCTGTTTCTGATTCCTTAGCGATTTCTTTTACTGATTTATAATCACTTGATGTATAAATTTCCGCAATCTTACCAACGACAATTCCACATATAAGTCCAGCTACTACTGCACCTATGGCTTTTGGTTCACCATGACCATTACCATCTTTTAAGAAGAATATTGATAAAAATATTGTGGCAACTAAAACAATGGCTGTTGCGATATAAGTAGCGATAGTTAAAGTTCTTTGAGGATTTTTCCATTTACGGGCTCTAATAATTAATACAGATATCACTGCAGATATAAGCCCTGCCGCAGCAATTAATAATGGAAATAATACTCTTGTTATTTCAAAAGTACCATTAAGAAGTACTGTACCTAAAGCCAAACATGAAATGATTGAACCAACATATGATTCACATAAATCAGATCCCATACCTGCTATATCACCTACATTATCACCAACGTTATCAGCGATAGTTGCTGGATTTCTTGGGTCATCTTCAGGTATATTCTGTTCGATTTTACCAACTATATCAGCACCAACATCTGCAGCCTTTGTATAAATACCACCGCCAACTCTTGCGAATAAAGCAATCATAGAGCAGCCTAAACTATAGCCACTTACAATTGATACTGCATCTTTTATTGCTTCTTGTTCTGTAGCATTTGTTGCAGCAGTAAAGATGAAAATTAAAGAACTTAAACCTAGTAGACCGAAGCCAACAACACATAAGCCTAAAACTGCTCCACCGCTGAATGCGATTTTTAAAGCTCCGCTTATTCCGCCCTCTTCTACTGCATCTGCAGTTCTCGCATTAGCCTTTGTAGCAATAAGCATACCTACAAATCCTGCTAAAGCTGAAAATACTGAACCAACTATAAAGCATATAGATGATTCCCAGCCAATTCCTTCTGCACCATTAAATACTGGTATTAAACCAAGTATTGCAAGTACTACAGCAACCGCTACGACAAAAATTAAAATTATTTTATATTCTCTTTTTAAAAATGTCATCGCACCACTTTTTATGTATGATGCAACATTTTCTACATCTTTATTTTTAATTTTTATTTTGTTGATTTTATAAAAAATAAAGAATGCATAAAGAAGTGTTACTAATGATGCAAAAATCACAAGTAACATTACTGTAATTGTTGTACTACTCATTTTATAATCTCTCCCTTTACACAACGTGATTTCAATATTATATTATGAAAGCGCTTAAATGTAAAGAAAAAAATTAATTTTTTAAAACCTAATCTCTTTATACTAAATTTAAAACCCAGCGTATAATTTTTGCAAAAACGGCTTAAATTATACGCTTTTTTCGTTGACAAAACAAAATAAATTAGTATAACTATACTAAATGAGAGTGGTGTTTTTATGGCTTATGATAGAAATTTTATAGTTCCAATTCCAAAAGATACAATTGAGTATCATTCTGGTGGAAAAACTTACTTGTATCGTACTGTTGAGAAAGTATATAGAAAAAAGGAAAAAAACAATTCTGATGTTAGACTTCCAGTTGGCCTTAAAATTGATGGTAGCGATACTATGTATATCAACAATAATTTCAAGAAATTATATAAAGTAGAATATGAAGCTCTTAACGAAAATAATAATATCGATTCAAATAAATTTAACTTTTCCGATGGGATAACTTATGGGCAAACTGCAGTTTTACATAAATTATCAGAAAAGATTAATTTAACTCCATATATTAAAAAACATTTTGATGATGAAAATAATATTAGAAGTAATACTTTAATTAATTTAGCTACTAAATTTGTTTTAACAAATAATTCATCAATAGTATCATATCCACATTTTGCCAGAAATAACCTTATTTTAGGCCATAAAATCGAAAGTGATACAACAGTTGAAAATATACTTGGTCAAATAAAAGAAAGCCAAATTGATAGTTTTTTAGAAGATTGGGTATTACATACATGTAAAGATAAAGACATAGTTATATCTATTGATGGATCTAACGTTCAAACTGAGGCATCTGATATTGAAATAGTAGAACTCGGTTTAAGTAAAAATAAAGACTTTGAAAATCAGTTTTCTTTTACATTAGTTACTGATCAAGAACAATATACTCCAATATATTATAAAGAATATAAAGGAACCATACATGATTTAAATCAAGCATATCCAATTATAAAGGTATTAAAAAAAGGAGAACCAAAATCAATTAATTTTGTATTAGATAGAGGATACTTTTCAAAGGATTTAATGAAAATAATTTTGAAATCTAATAATGGCTTTTTAATGATGACAAAAGAAAATAAGCAAATAAGGGAAATAATTGATTTATATAGTGCTGAAATATTTGATGTAAGACTGTAGTGAAGCCATTTGACGACATAAATAGGAATTTATATTATCATATTTATTATAGTAATACAGTAAAAAACGAATGTATGAAACAAATACATTCGTTGGTAAAAGAATTAAAGGATGAGGCTATTTCGTTAATTGGCAAAGAATCATCACAAATTTATATTGATAGATATGAACAATATTTAAACTTATCATTTAAAGATGATAAATTAATTA
>CAKZZJ010000041.1 GCA_937885165.1 uncultured Caryophanales bacterium | reverse complement strand
AGATATCATTCCTGAGGTTGTGCGTGTTGATAAAAAGAATCCCGAATCAGTCCCTTTTAAAATGATTGATAAATGCCCTTGCTGCAATACTTCATTAATTCGCATTGAAGATACAGTTGATTTATATTGTCCTAATCCTAACTGTCCTGAAAAAAGGATCAATCAGATAATTCATTTTGCATCAAAGCCTGCCTATAATATCGATACTTTAGGTGAAAAGCTAGTTGAATTATTATATAATTTAGGTTATTTAAATGATATTACTGATATATTTAGATTATATAATCATTATGATGAATTAATTAAAATTGAAGGTCTTGGAGAAAAATCAGTATCTTATCTTATTGAAGCAATAGAAAAATCAAAAGATAATAATTTAGATTTATTAGTATTTGGTTTAGGTATTAAGCATGTTGGTGCCAAAGTAGCTAAAATTATATCCCAAAAATATTTAAATATGGATAATATAATGAAAGCCGAAATTGATGATATTTCAAATATCAGCGATGTTGGAATAAAAATCGCAACAGAAGTATATAATTATATGCATAATGCAGAAAATATAGCTTTAATTGACACATTAAGGTCTTTTAATCTAAATATGGAATATCATATGGGTGAAATTAATATAAATTATTTTACCGGTAAAAAATGTGTTATAACAGGTACACTTTCATCTATGGAAAGAAATGAAGCCAAAAAATTAATTGAAGCATCAGGTGGAAGTGTAATTGAATCTGTAAGTAAAAAGACTGATTTATTAATACTTGGTGAAAAACCTGGATCAAAATATGATAAAGCTAAATCTTTAGGCATATATATAATGAATGAAGAAGAATTTTTAGAAAAAATCGGTAAAAATAATGGATAAGCTAATTATACATGGCGCAAAAGAAAACAATTTAAAAAATATAGATTTAGAAATTCCCAAAAATAAATTAGTTGTATTTAGTGGTGTATCAGGGTGTGGGAAATCATCTTTAGCTTTTGATACAATATATCAAGAAGGACAAAGGAGATTTATTGAATCATTATCATCATTTGCTAGACAATTCATCGGTTCAAATGAAAAACCTGATGTTGATTCTATAGATGGATTATCTCCATCTATTTCGATAGATCAGAAATCAACATCTCATAACCCCCGTTCAACTGTAGGTACTGTAACTGAAATATTTGATTATTTAAGAGTCTTATTTTCACGTGTAGGCATACCTTATTGCCCAAATCATCATACACCTATTTCGTCATTATCAATCGATGAAATTGTCGATAAAATAATGAATCAGAAAAAAGATGTAAGATTATATATAACATCACCAGTAATATTTAGAGAAAAGGGCGAACATAAAAATATATTTGAAAAATATTTAAAATTAGGTTATGTAAGAGCTTTTGTAGATAATGAATTATATGAACTTGATAATCCACCTTCTTTAGATAAAAATAAGAAGCATAATATCTATATTGTTGTTGAAAGATTAAAGATGAAAGATGATATAAGACCAAGGGTATTTGAAGCTGTTGAGACATCAATAAAAGAATCAGGTGGATACTGTGTTCTTATTTCTGATGATGAAGAAAATTTTTATTCAACAATGAATTCATGTCCGGAATGTGGATTTTCACTTGGTAGTCTTGAACCAAGATTATTCTCATTTAATTCACCATTAGGTGCTTGTCCTGAATGTAATGGACTTGGTAAAAAACTAACAATATCACCTAATTTAATCATAGATTATGAAAAAAGTCTTAATAATAATGCGATATTACCATATAAGAATCAGGAACAAGATAATTTAAATAATGCGATTTTAATCCAAACCTGTAAATATTATAATATCGATATGGATAAAAAATTTAAAGATTTATCCAAAAAGGAACAAGATATTATTTTATATGGATCAAAAGATTTAATTTCATATAAACTTACATCTACAAGTGGCAGAAATCATGATAAGATAGATACATTTGAAGGTATTGTAAATATTTTCCAAAGAAGATATGAAGAAACACAGTCAGACTGGATAAGAGAATGGATTGAGAATTTCATGGTTGAAAATGTATGTTCAGCATGCGATGGTAAAAGACTCAATCCTGGTGTTTTAAATGTGCTAATTGATGACAAAAGTATATCTGATATTTGTGATATGCCAATATCTGATTTATATACCTGGTTTGATAATCTAAAATTATCAGAAGAAAAGATGTTTATTGCCAAAGATGCAATAAAAGATATTAAAGATAGATTAAAATTTTTGCTTAATGTCGGCCTAGAATATCTTACATTATCTAGAAGTGCGCTATCTTTATCAGGAGGAGAAGCCCAAAGAATCAGGCTTGCAACTCAAATTGGCTCTAAATTAACAGGTGTCTTATATGTACTTGATGAACCATCAATCGGCTTACATCAAAAAGACAATTTGAAATTAATTAACACATTAAAGGAAATGCGTGATTTAGGTAATACTTTAATTGTTGTTGAACATGATGATGAAACCATGCTTAATGCCGATTTTTTAGTTGATATAGGACCTGGAGCTGGTATTCATGGTGGTGAAGTTGTTGCTTGTGGTACACCAAAAGAAGTTATGGATAACCCTAAATCATTAACAGGAAGATATTTAAAAGGTGAACTTGATATAGCTTTACCTTTAGAAAGAAGAAAAATAGGCAAAAAATTTTTAACTGTTAAAGGTGCGAAAGAAAATAATTTAAAAAACATCAATGTTAAATTCCCTTTAGAGGTTATAACATGTATAACAGGAGT
>CAKZZJ010000040.1 GCA_937885165.1 uncultured Caryophanales bacterium | reverse complement strand
GTTACTTTACCATCAGGTGAAATTGTAGAATTATCAACTATAAAATCTGCTATTTTAGCTGAATCATCATCTGAACTTGATGCGGGTGTATCCATGCTTACAGTTGATTGCGCTGATTTTATTATAGAATTGAGTTTTGAAATGGATAATCCCAATCGGTATGCTATTTCTTGTTTTGATGGGGCATGTCCCAATTCTGTTGTTAAATCAATTGTTGCTCTTCTTATTTTGCCTATTGAATCTATCATATGTATAGGTAATCTTATTATTCTTGATTTAACATAATGATCCATTAAAAAATTTAATATTTTATATAATAATCTATATTTAAGTTTTCTATAACCATTCATATAAGATTTAATTGAAATATTATTATATTTTATATTCATCTCTTTTAATTCCTTTTCTGGTTTTGATAAACCAAAAAAGGCACCAACATCTTTTATTTCTGCTTCTTTAATCACGGTTTTAAGCATTATCTTAAGACCTTTTTTATTACATGTATCAAAAGCTAAAGATGAACCCTTAAATCTATTACTTAATTCATTAAATAATTTAATGATATCTTCTCTTTTAAAATAATAAAATACTCCTGCAGCAACAAAAATTACACCATTTTTATTATCTATTTCATCCATCCAAGAAAAATCATTTAAATCACAGGAGATATTATATTCATTTTCTTTTAATTTTAATAATTGATTTCTTATCTTTATTACATCGGGAAAATCAATATTGTAACATTTAGCTAAACCATTATTTGTCATAGAAAATATATCAAGAAGCCCACAGCCTAAATTAACAATTGAAGCGTTTGGGTGTGATATTAAATAATTATCTATTTCCCACTTTAAATCATATTCTCTTTGACAACCTTCAAGTGCACCATATATTCCAGCTTTACTATACATTTTTTTCTTTTTAGATTCAAAATCATAATCTAATAAATCTAATATTTCTTTAGTATTATTTGTTGTCTTTAGATTTGGATATTTTTCTTCAATTACCATTCTTCCATATAACGGAATAATTAAAGTTTCTTCCACTGTATTGTGATTAATTTTAATTTTCATATTTCTTTAAACCTTTCTTAAGGCATTATAAAATCTATATAGTTAGCAAAAACTAACCATATATATTTTAGCATGTTTTTAAGTTAAATAAAATGATAATTTTTTAATTGATTTATAGCATAGTTTTAAGCATTTATAATCATTATATGATGTATGAAATGTTCAATTTAATAAAGAATGTAATATCAAAATATAACTTGAAATATACGTCTTTTATGTGATAAGATAACAATAAAATAAGAGTAGTGAGCTCAAAAATAAAAAGAGCTACAGCAGAAATATAAGAGAAGCACGCTTATAAAAAAGTTGTTTTACAATATAATTCAAGGTTGATTAATTAGAGCCGCACACTCATTTTATGAGTAAGGCTCTTATATTTTTTTTAAAATAACGCCCAAACGCGATAAAAAATGTGAATGAAATATTTGTAATATTATGTTAAAATGATATTTGAAAAAATAAATATATTTATTTTAGTACTGTTGAAATTAAGAAAGGTTAACAGGTAAATTATTTATCTGAAATTGAAATTTATGTTTCTTGAGAACGATAACGCGTTAAAAAAATTTGAAATGACAAAAACATTAGAGTGGTTTGGTAATCAGATACCAGGGGGCTTTTTTATTTATAAAGAATCAGATTTAAAACTGATTTATGTAAATGAAGTTACTCTTCTTATTTTTGGTTGTGACAACATGTCTGAATTTATTGAGCTTACTAACAATACATTTAAAGGAATGGTGTATCATGAAGATTATGATAAAATTCAAGCAAGTATTGATGCCCAGATAAATGATTCAGAAAGAAAGTATGATTATGTAGAATATCGTATAGTAAGAAAAGATAAAGAAATAAGATGGGTAGATGATTATGGTCATTTAGCATATCTTGAGGGGTATGGTAATGTCTATTATGTTTTTATAAGCGATATTACAGATAAGTATTTATTGAAATCAGAAAACCAACAGCGAATAAACGCATATACACTGATGGTTGAACAATATGACACATTTGTTCAGGATAGTTTATCTATGACAAGATCTAATCTTACTACAGGAATAATCGAGGATGTAAGAGGAAAAGATATTTATAATGTAGATAAAATAAATGGCTCATTTATCGATATGCATAATGCTAGAAAACAAAGCATATTAATAGAAGAAGACAAAATAAAATATGATGAACTTTTCAGCAAAGAAAATCTTATTAATAGATTTAATAATGGTAATAATGTAACTACATTTGTTACATATTGTAAAAGGGATTCAGGCAAAAAATATTATGTTAAATTCTCGAGAACATTAACTATAGATCCGCACACTAAAAATATAATTTCTTTTGGTCTTGATGTTGATTATAATAAAGAAGTAGTAAGTGATATATTACATAAAAAAGTTCTTGCAGAACAATATGATATGGTATCTTATATTCTTGATAATAATTATAGTGTCGTTATAGGGGATGCTAAAAATATCAGTAAGGGTTCTATCTTTCCGGTAAAGAGGGAAGGTTTATATACCGAATATATCAAAAATCAAGTTATAATAACAGCTTCTAAAGCTGTTCATGATATAGAAGAACTTGAAGAAAAATTATCTATTGATTATATTTTTAAAATGCTTGAAAAAAATGAATCATATTATGAAGATGTTACATGTATTATAAATGGTGAAGAATATATAAAGAGATTTTCATATTATTTAGTTGATAAAAAAACTAAATTCTTTATTTTGCTTAAATCAGATATTACTGATTTGTTAAAAGAAGAAAGAAAGAAAAGTGCGATACTTTTTGAAGCGCTTGAAGAAGCTAAACAGGCAAATGCTGCCAAAACAGCATTTCTATCTAATATGTCACACGAAATCCGTACACCGATGAATGCGATATTAGGCCTTGATGATATAGCTTTAAATGATGGATCATTAAACCAAAAAACAAAAGAATATTTATTGAAAATAGGCGAAAGCGCGAGACATCTTTTAGGTATAATAAATGATATTTTAGATATGAGTAGAATAGAATCAGGAAAATTATTCCTAAAAAAAGAAGAATTTTCTATAATGAAAATGATTGATGAATTAAAAGTTATGATTCAATCTCAGTCAAGAGATAAGAATTTAGAATTCATATGTAATATCAAAGGTGATTTTGATAAATATTATTATGGCGATGATGCAAAAATAAAACAGATACTTATCAATATTTTAAGTAATGCAGTAAAATTCACTGATGAAGGACATATTATTTTTAATATTGAAAAAGTCAGTTCATTTTCTAACCAGACAACTATAAAATTTGAAATTATAGATAGTGGAATTGGTATGAGTGAAGAATTTTTATCTAAAATATTTATTCCATTTACACAAGAAGATATGTCTAAAACAAATAAATATGGTTCTACTGGTTTAGGTATGGCAATAACTAAAAATCTTGTTGACGCGATGGATGGAACTATATCTGTTATATCAAAGAAAAATCGTGGTTCAAAATTCACTGTTGTTTTAACGCTTAAAAATGTCACAAAAGCAAATAAGAAATATGATAAATATGGTACAATTAATCTTAAGACACTTCTAATAGATGATAATCTTAAAACTCTTGATATGGTTAAAAATGATTTAGAGGAATATGGAATTAAAATCGATATTGGCTTTAGTGATGAAATAATCGATATGATTAAAATAAATAGTGCCAAGCAGGAAGCTTATAATTTTATAATCATAGATGAAAAAATTAATGAGAAATATAATTTGGAAAACAAAATCAAAAATTTATATAATGATATGATTATATTTGTTTTATCTGATAAAGAAGATATAAATAATTTAGTTTTTAAAAAGCCTCTTGATGTATCATCATTATTA
>CAKZZJ010000039.1 GCA_937885165.1 uncultured Caryophanales bacterium | reverse complement strand
GCTAATATTAATATGCCATATTATTTAATAATCATATTTATATTAACATCTGGTATATTAAGAGGGGGATTAAGATTTATTGAACAATATTCAAATCATTATATTGCATTCTCAATCTTAAAAGTATTAAGAGATAAAGTATTTAAAAAATTAAGAATCTTATCTCCTGCTAAACTTGAAAATAAACAAAAAGGCTCAATTATAGCCTTAATTACTGCTGATATTGAGACACTTGAAGTATTTTATGCTCATACAATATCGCCTATATTTATAGCATTGATTGTATCTATATCATCTATTTTATTTGTGAGTCTATATAGTAATATCTATATGGGATTAATGTTACTTATAGGTTATATCATTATTGGAATTATTATGCCACTTATATCATCTAAATTATTAAAAGAAAGAGGAGTAAGATATAGAGGAATATTTGCAGGATTTAATGCTTATTTCTTAGATTCAATTAAGGGTGTAAATGATGTAATATTAAATAATAATGAAGAAAAAAGATTAGCTAAGACTGATGAACTCACTGATGGATTACTTGCTGAAACTAAGAAAATAAAGCATAAGACGATAATATTATCAGCTATTACTGATTTATTTGTATCATTAGTAGGTATTGCGATATTGATAATAGGCCTTTATTTAGTAAATAAAGATGTAATTGATGTTTATAAATTCATTCCTGCCTTTGTTTGTGCTATATCTTCATTTGGCCCAGTTATTTCAATTTCAGCATTACCATCTAATTTAACTCAGACTTTTGCTTCTGGTGATCGTTTAATAAATCTTATGGAAGAAGAACCACAAGTTAAAGAAATAAGCGGAAAGAATGATTTTAAATTTGAAAAATTGGAAATTAAAAATCTTAATTTTAAATATGAAGGGACAGAAAGACTTGTCTTAAAAGGTGTAAATTTAGATATTAAATGTGGTGAAATTGTAGGAATAGTAGGTAAATCAGGATCTGGTAAATCTACAATCTTAAATTTATTGATGAGATTTTTCAAAAAAGAAGATGGGGAAATCTTATATAATTCAATTGATATAGATGAAATTAACACAAATTCATTATTAGAAAATGTAACTATGGTATCTCAAGATACATATTTATTTAATGATACTATCTTAAATAATATATTAGTTGCCAAAGAAAATGCCACAACTGATGAAGTTAAAAAAGCGTGCTCTATGGCATCTATTGATGAATTTATAGAAAAATTACCTAATGGATATAATACAAATGTAGGTGAATTAGGTGACAATTTATCTGCAGGTGAAAAGCAAAGAATTGGTCTTGCAAGAGCGTTCTTAAGAGATGCAAAATTAATATTACTTGATGAACCTACAAGCAATGTAGATTCAATTAATGAAGGAATTATCCTAAAATCACTTGTAAAGAACAAGAAAGATCACGCTATCATTTTAGTTTCACATAGAGATTCAACAATGGCTATTGCAGATAGAATTTATCATTTTAAAGAAGGAAGTTTAGAAGATGGAAGAGAAAAAACCTGATGAATTAGTAAATGATTTATCAGATGAAGATCTTCTTCAAAAGATGATTGAAGAAGAAAATAATGAAAACAATAATAAGATATTCCAAAAATTCAAAATCAAGGATTTTGTATTTTTAGCCATCATTTCAGCTATTACTATTGCGACTAGTGCGATTATGCCACTTGTTAAAAATATACCGATTTTTGGCATGATTCAGTTATGTCTAGGACTACAGTTTTCGATTTTTCCAACTATAGGTTTAATGAAGGTAAGGAAGGTTGGTTCAATGCTATTTATGGCCATATTAATAGCATTAGTACTGACATTTATGGCACCGATTATGGGAGCTTGTATAGCAATTTCTGGCCTTATTGCTGAGGGATTGAATCTGATTATATTTAGAGGCTATAAAAAAGATGTTTCATGCTTACTTACAGGTTTTATATTCTTGCCTATTTCAATGCCATTTTTATATGTTTGGTATTTGATAATCGGTGGAGAAGATACAGTAGTTACATATTTCAACCAGAATATTGGCTTATCTATAGGTATGATATTTATAGTTTTGGCTGTAGCACTATTAGGTGCGACACTAGGTATGATAATATCTAAAGAATTAAGAAAAGCAGGAGTATTAAAAAATTAATGTTTGATATTTATAAATCAAAGATATACCCGATATTTGCGATAATATTAAACATCTATATTGTCGTTATCGGTTTATTGCTTGCTAAAAGGATTGAAGCATTCTATTTTTTAGGTGGATGCTACATCATTTTTATAATAATTGGTTGTTATAAGGCTGCATTAAAAGTATTACCCATATCAGTAATACTTTTTGGTATTTTCTTTGGTATTAATTATGCAGTAACTCAAAATCTTGAATCAAGCCTAGCTTTAGGAGAGAGAATATTATCATTTACTATCGCAGTAATACCAACTTTATCAATAAGACCAATTGATTTAGTGAGAAATATGAACTCACTTAAAGTGCCAAGAATCATCACTTTAGGTATGTTGATAGCACTTAATTTCATCCCTCTTTTGATGCTTGAGATGAAACAAATAAGGGAAGCGATGAAGATAAGGGGGGCAGGATTCTTATTTAATCCTAAAGTGTTTTATAGAGCGCATTTGGTTCCTTTAATTACAAGGATTGTAGAAATATCTGATACATTATCATTATCTATTGAAACAAGAGGTTTTTCTACATCAAGTAAAGATTATAGCATTTATCATAAGCCTAAAATTAATATAATTGATATTTTAGTATTTATATTAATTTTAGGTGGGGGAATAGTAGGTATAATATTATGATGGCTGTAAAAATTAATGATTTATCATTTGCATATAATGATAAACTTATATTAAAAGAAATAAATATGGAACTAAATTATAATGAAATAACATTATTATCAGGTGCCTCAGGTTCAGGTAAAACTACTTTGATTCATTTAATTTCAGGTGTAATTCCTAATATCATTAAAGGTAAGATGTTGGGTAATATTTATATAAATGATAATGATATTAAAAACAAAAAATTAAGAGATATCTCAAAAGAAGTAGGAATAGTATTACAAAATGCTGATAACCAGATAATAAATCAAACAGTAGAAGATGAAATAGCATTTGGCCTCGAAAATTACAATTATGATAATGATGAAATAAGTAAAAGAATTGATTACGTAACCAATTTATTAAAACTTGATAAAAAAGCTAAGACAAGAATATTATCAGGAGGTCAAAAACAAAGGCTGATTACGGCATCAATTTTAGCAGTAAAGCCTAAAATACTTATTTTAGATGAACCTCTTGCTAATTTAGATAAAGAAGGCACTAAAATACTAATGGATTCTTTATTGAAATTAAAAAATGATGGTTATGCAATACTTATTGTAGAGCATAGAATTGATGTGTTAAAAGAATATATTGATAAAATATATG
>CAKZZJ010000038.1 GCA_937885165.1 uncultured Caryophanales bacterium | reverse complement strand
ATATAGCAGTAGAAATTGGTATTGTAGTATCAATAATTGTTGATGAAATAGCAGTCCATGTGCCAACAAATGTAACATCATTATCTGGCATACTAAATTTGCCATCTGAAACTTCTACATCTGAAGTTGTCCAACCGCTAAATGTATATCCAGTTAATTCAAGTGCTAAAGCAACATTAATTTCTCTTCCATATTCTACATTTGAAGTAGTAGCTGGTAAATCAGGAGCGCCAGTTACTTCATTTGTGTACTGATATATAACCTCATGTGAATTAATACTAAAGTGAGCTACATATGATCTAGCACCAGTAGAACCTAAAGAAATTGTAACTACCATATTATTTTCTCCAGTCAAATCTGTGCCTGACCAACCAGTAAATGTATATCCAGCTTTTGTTGGATTATTTAGGGTAAATGTATCAGATTCAATTGTATATGAATTTGGATTTGTTGCGCTTGCGCCATCTAAATCATATGTTAAATCATAACTAATTGGATTAAAATTAGCACTAAATGATTTATTTCCCATATCATATTTAGTAATTTGAATATTTAATTCTGGCGTATCTCCATTTGAGCCAGTCCAACCTGTAAATGTGTATCCTTCTTTTGTTGGATTAATTAATGTAGTGGTATCTGAGTTGGCGTTATAAGATATTGGATTAGTACCATCTATTACACCACCATTTAGCGTATATGAAATGGTAAAGCTAATTAACGACCAAGTACCTTCATTCCATGATCCATCATCGATTGTAAATAAATTTTTACCTTCTTCATATGCTAAATCACTTGTTTGATTCCACTTATTATCCCAATCATTTGTCGCATCGCTACCTTTCATACGGCAGAAAATTAATCTATTTTCTAGATATTTATTATTTACATCAGCATAATATATATCTTCTGTGCCTGAAACAGCTATTAAGCTATACCAATAATCTATATTATCTTTTGTAACATTTAATGCAAATCTTGCACTATCTAGTTTCCATTTAGAATTAACTTTTAAGAATAATCTTGTAAGTGCTTCAGAAACCCAAACTTCATAAGTATTAGGTGTGCCATTAAATATTTTCAAATATATTGTTGAAATAGTTTCTTCAGTAACAATTACTTTATCTTCAGTTAGTGTTCCATTTCCACCAACTCCTGTAATATTTAAAACATCATCACCTAATCTAAATATTAATTCTTGAGATGCGCTAACTTCTAATTTTAGTTCATATTGATCAGATGCTCCTGATGAAGAAATGTTTTCAGCTGAAGATTTAGTCATTAAATTACCATTAACTGTATATACAGCACTACGTTCATATAAAGCTTCATATATAGCATCAGCAGTTACAGTAGCAAATTCTGGTGACCATGATTTAAATACATAACTATAATAATCTGTTTCTTTTGTTGGATTAGTTTCTGGAGCAGTTAAAGTAGCACCATATTTTACATTTTCATCTTTATGATATAAAACATCCCCATTCATCCAACTTATTGTATATGTATTTCTATCATATTTAATTTCAACAATAGTAGAACCATCTGCTTTAATTGTTTCTTGTGTAATATCTAATGCAGTAAATCCTTCATATGTTTTTGCAGTTGCTGAAGTAGTATTACCAGTAGTTCCATTTAAAGTTTCTGTATCTCCATTAACTTCAGTATATTCATCATCTGATAAATTCTGCTTTAGATGCTTAACAGTATAATTTACAGTCGCAGGATTCCATTTAGCTAAAACTTCATGGTTGCTAGGGGTTTCAAGTAATACATCTGTGGTGATTTCGTTATCATCAATAAACCAACCAGCAAATGTATAACCTGTTCTTGTTGGCTCATTTTCTGGTAATTCATAATGAGATCCAAATGCAATATTCTTTACAACATCATTATAAGCTGGGTTTGCACCTGATGCTTTAAATGTAACAGCATATGTATTAGCTTCCCATATTGCAGTAAGGGTGATGTTATTTGAAACATTAGAAATAGTTCCTTCTTTTTGATATGTATTTGTACCATCAGACCAACCATTAAATGTGTAACCTTCTTTAGTTGGTACTACATCACTTATTGTATAATTATCGTTTGGTTCAACTAAACTAGATGCAATTGTGCCTCTACCACCATCAAGATTATATGTTACGACATATTTTTCAGTCCATTCAGCTGTTAAAGTTATTTCACCATTATTAACAGTAGTTAAATTTATGATAACTTCTTCATCATTATAATATTTTTCATCATTTAATTTCCAGCGGTAGAATGTTTTATTTTCTAATGCAAATAAATTCTTACTTAAAGCTTGTTCTACACCATAAGTAAATGTTTGATTAGCCATTTCACCTGTAGTGCCATCTCCACCTACAAATTTAATTGTATATGTATTTGGAGTAGCTTCTGGTTCATAAATATAACCATCTACAGTCATTGTAACTTTAAGTGGGGTTCCATTTGTATGTAAAGTATATGTATATCCATCACTTGCTGTAGCATATAAATTTATTTCTACACCAAAATTAACGCTTATTGTCTCTGTAGCAGATACAAGAATATAATTTTCTGCATTTTTAAGTTTATAACTAATTGAAGCAATACCATTATTTATAACAAGTGTTAAATTATATGAATTAATATTCCATTTTGCATATAAAGTGATATCTTCTGAAGGCATAGTAGTAAATTCATATAAATTTTCTAATTCTTGATCACTATACCAGTCAGCAAATGTATAACCTATCTTTGTAGGATTTTCTGGCGCAGTAATAGAAGTATCATAATCTTGTGTTATGGATGCAATTTCTGATCCACCATTTGAATTAAATGTAATTGTATATTCATTTACTGTCCAATTTGCAGTAATTATCATATCTTCTGCAGGCATAGTTTGAGGTATTTCTTTATCCCACCCAGCAAAAGTATATCCTTCTTTTGTAAGATTTATAGGCGCAGTAATATAAGTACCATAATCTTGTGTTATAGCACTAATTTCTGTTCCACCATCTGTATTAAATACAATTGTAAATTGATCTAAATCCCATAAAGCATATAATGTGATATCTTCTTTAATTTCAATTAATTCTTCATCATCATATAATTTATCACCATTATTTGATGCTCCCCAACCAACAAATTTATATCCAGTCTTTGTAAATAAATTCTTAAATAATTTAGTTCCAGTTGACTTTTGAACTTCTTGATTAAGCATAGTGCCTGTTCCATCAGTTGCATCAAATGTAATAATTACAGTATTATTAATTTCTTCAAATGTTATATTTGGATTAGAATTTGTTAATTCAAATATAATTTTATATGTACCATAGCTATCAACTTTAATATTCGCACTACCTGATGTAGAATCGCCATTTAAGCCATAACTTAAATTCCAACTATTATTAACAACTACCTTAAAGTTATATTCGCCATTTTCGTCAACTTGTCCTTCAGCAAATGTAACTATGGTACTATATTTACCATCACTTTCTTTAATTAATTCAACTGCATTTGCTGCATCCCAAGAATTAAACGAACCAGCAACACCATAAGTGTCTTCTTGTCTAATTAATACAGCAATACCAGTAATACCAATAGTACCAGTAGCGCTACCATCACTAACAACGAATTTATTTCCTGTTATTTTATCAATATAAATACCATCTTTTAAGGCATGTAC
>CAKZZJ010000037.1 GCA_937885165.1 uncultured Caryophanales bacterium | reverse complement strand
GCTGTAGAACTTGCTAAAAAATATGGAGAAAGCAAATCACAATCTTTTGTTAATGGAGTTTTAGCTAATATTGTAAAAGAAAATAAAAACTAATGAGGTATAATAAATGGAACCAAAGCCAATAACTGTTACTGAATTGAATAAATATATGAAAAACAAAATTGAACAAGATGAGTTTTTGAAGAACGTATACATAAAAGGTGAAATATCAAATTTCAAGCATAACTCTAGAGGTCACTTTTATTTCACATTAAAAGATGAACATGCTAGCATTTCAGCAACGATGTTTTCTTCTTCAGCATCTAAAGTAAAATTTGAACCTGCAGATGGAATGAAAGTATATGTTAAAGGTAATGTAAGTGTATATGAGCCATCAGGAACATATCAGATAAACTGCCGCAGTATGGAAGTATCAGGATTAGGTGATTTAATGGTTGCCTATGAGAAATTAAAAAAGGAATTAGAAGAAAAAGGTTTATTTAATCCGGCATTAAAGAAAAAACTCCCTTTATTTCCTAAAAAAATCGGAGTTATCACTTCACCAACAGGCGCGGCAATAAGGGATATAATAAACACGATTAAAAGAAGATATCCTTTGACATCAATATTATTATATCCTGCGATAGTTCAGGGTAATGATGCCAAAACTGATATCGCAAGACAGATAAAACTTGCTAATAAAGATAATATCTGTGATGTATTAATCGTCGGCCGTGGCGGAGGATCTATTGAGGATTTATGGGCATTCAACGAAAAAGAAGTAGCTTACGCAATATTTGAAAGTAAGATTCCAATTATTTCTGCAGTCGGTCATGAGGTTGATTTTACAATAGCGGATTATGTAGCAGATGTAAGAGCAGCAACACCGACAGCGGCAGCAGAACTTGCTACACCTAATATTGATGTATTAAAAGAAAATATTAATTTTTATGTTAATGAAATTGATAAAAGAATCAAAAGGATAATCGATGAAAAAAGAAGGAAATTACTTAATTTAGATAATTTGCTTGATTCTAAAAACCCTAAAGAAACATTAAAACATAAAAAAGAGATTTTAAAGAATTATGAATTAAGATTAAGGCAGGAAATACTTACAATAATTCAAAATAAAAAACATCTTTATGAATTATACAAAAGCAGGCTTGATTCACTTAACCCACTTATGATTATGGATAAAGGCTATTCAATATTAGAAGTGGATAATAAGATAATAACAGATATAAAGGATGTTAAAATAGGAGATATTTTAACAACTAAATTAAAAAATGGATCAATCATATCTAAGGTTACGGAGGTCAAAGATGGAAAATAAAAAAGAAGAAAAAAGCTTTGAAGAATTATTATCTGAGCTAGAGTCAATAATAAAAAAATTAGATGATAAAGATGTATCTTTAGAGGATGCAGTAAAAAATTATACATTAGGTCTTGATATTTCAAAAAAATGCAATGAAATATTAACCAAAAATGAAGAAATGATAATTGAAAAAATGACTGATACCGGTCCTGAGGAATTCAAAACTGAATGAGATTAGATAATTTCTTAGTTCTAAATAAAAATATTGAATCAAGAAACAAAGCGAATATTCTTATTAAAGAAGGAAATGTTTTAGTAAATAATAAAAAAATATTAAAACCAAGCTTTGATGTTGATGATAGTGATGAAATAGAAATTATAAAAGAACTTTCTTACGTTTCAAGAGGCGGATTAAAACTTGAAGGAGCTATAAAGGTTTTTAATTTAGATTTTAGGGATAAGGTTATACTTGATATTGGCTCATCTACAGGTGGATTTACTGACTGTGCATTAAAACATGGTGCTAAATTAGTGTATGCAGTAGATGTAGGTAAAAATCAGCTTCATCCGACACTTAAAAATGATAAAAGAGTAATATCTTATGAAGAAACAAATATTAGAGATATTACATCTTTTTCTTTAAAATTAGATTATGTTGTAATGGATGTATCTTTTGTATCAATAGAATATCTTTTGCCATCTATATCCAGATTTATGAATGAAGCTTACGCATCAATAATTTTAATTAAGCCCCAGTTTGAAGTGGGAAAGATGCATCTTAAAAACGGAATTGTTAAAGATAAAAACTTATATAAAAAGATATTAGAAAATATTATAAATGAATTATCTAAATATGATTTAGGTATCATGGATTTGAAATTATCTCCTATTAAGGGTGGTAGCGGAAATACTGAATTCTTATCTTTAATAAAAAAAGGTGAAAGTAGAGTAAATATATTAAGCTTTTTAGGTGAAATAAATGATAAAAAGGATAATAGTTAAAAATTTTGCGATAATTGAGGATATCACATTAGATTTTAAAGATCATATGACCGCAATCACAGGTCAGACTGGTGCTGGTAAATCACTTATAATTGATACAATCAATCTATTATTAGGTGAAAGAGCTGATACTGATATGATTCGCTACAACACTAATAAAGCAGAAATAACAGGCATATTTTCAAATGATAAAAGATTAGATGATATATTTTTAGAAAACAGTATTGAAATAAAAGATGATATAACAATTGAAAGGACAATATCATTTTCTAAAAGCAGTATTAAAGTAAATAATACAATAGTATCTTTAAATGTATTAAAGAAGATAGGATACTTTCTTGCTGATATGCATAATCAAAATGATACATTCAAATTATTTTCTAAAGATAATTATTTAGGATTATTAGATCCTATATCAGATGATAAATTCAATAAATTATTAAATACATATACTAAAGAATTATATAATTATCAAAATATTTATAAAGATTATGAAATGGTAATTAATAATAAAAATAGAACAATAGAAAGATTAGAATTTTTAGAATATGAACATGAAGAATTAGATAAATTAAATTTAGTTCATAACCTTGATAAAGAATTAGAAGAAGAAATAAATAAACTTTCTAATTATGATAAGATATTAAATTCTTTGACCGATTCATATAATTTATTAGATAATGAAATAAATGTAATAGATAATCTATATGATAGTGCTAGGGCATTAGAAAAGATTACAGATTATTCAGCAAATTATAAAGAATTTTATGATAAATTAATGGATTCATATTACAATCTAGATGAAGTAAGAATGAATATTCATAAAGAACTAAACAATCTTGATTTTGATCCTGAAGATTTTGATTTAAAACAAGAATTATTAAACGATATCAATAAAGCTAAAGATAAATATCATATGACTTTAGATGAATTAATTGAATATAATAATAAGATTTCACTTGAGATATCTATTGCGACAAATTATGATGAAGTTATAAAAGAAAAAAAAGATTTATTATTAAAATCATTTGATAAACTAAAACTTGCAGCCATATCATTAAGTGATTACAGAAAGAAAATAGCTTTGGATTTAGAAAAAAATATTACTTCCTTATGTAAAGATCTTGATTTGGAAAATACTGAATTCAAGGTTGAATTTAAAGATGTTTCATTTGATGATTATTTAAATAAAACGATATTTTTACAAAGTGGTATAGATGAAATTGATTTCCTAATCAATTTTAACAAAGGAGAAGAATTAAAGCCTCTATATAAGGTCGCATCAGGTGGTGAAGCATCAAGAGTAATGCTTGCATTTAAGGCTTATTTCTCAAATAAAAACGCAGCTAATTTAGTTATATTTGATGAAATAGATAGTGGTGTATCCGGTGTTACTGCGATGAAGATTGCCAAAAAAATGAAAGAAATATCAAAAAATATTCAGCTTATTGCGATAACCCATTTACCAACAGTTGCAGCTATAGCTGAGCAGGAATTATATATTTCAAAAGAAACTATAGCTAGTAGAACGACAACTAAAGTAGAAGAATTATCATATGATAGAAGAGTAGAAGAAATAGCTTCTATGATAAGCGGCGATAAAATAAGCTTATATGCTATAGAATATGCCAAAGAATTATTAAAGAATTCTTAAGTTTAAAAAGGTGATGATATTATCAAAAAGGCATTGTTTTTATGTTTAATTATATTAAGCATTTTTTCACTTCTATCATGTAAAAGTGAAAATGATGTTATAGAAGAAGCAAAAGAGTATACATTTAAATATGATTTTTTTGCTGATGATGCAGAATATAAAATGTATTATACAGATGATTATTTTAAGGATGATTCATCTATGTATAATAAAAGCTTGGCTACTTCAAGCCTTTGTCTTACTATGGCTACAGATACATATGCTAAAAATGGTTATGAAAAAAGTTATGAACATGCATATGACTTAATAAATAATCTAGGATTTACTGATATTGAAGTAAATGAAAGCTATAAGAAGAAACCTGATCTTTCTACTTTCGCAATAATCATGGGTAGAAAGAAATATAAAGGTTATAATTTAATATGCATATCACCAAGAGGTCTTAATTATGGCGATGAAGTTTATATGAACGTTAAAATCAGTGGTGATAATATGGATTATTATCATCAAAGCTATTATGATTATTCCGAAATGATGTTTGATTTTTTAAGCGAATATATAAATAAATATAACATCAGCGGTAAATTAAAAATTTGGACTACAGGTTATTCAAAAAGTGCTTCTGTAGCCAATATTTTTACAGGAAGACTAGATGAGAAAATAAAAGATAATGAATATGCTTTAAAATCTGATTTAAGTTTAAAAAAAGAAGATATTTACACATATACATTTGAAGCACCAGCTGGTGTAATTAAATCAAAAATAGATGTTAAAACAGCTGATTATAATAATATTTTCAATATAATTAATTATAATGATTTAATAACAAGATTTGTCATGATTGAATTTGGTTATTCAAGATATGGTATCGATATAGTTTTGCCTAATAATATCACAGATCCTAATTATGAAGAAGATATAAAATTAATAATTGATAAATATAATAATTTAACTGCCATCAAACATATAGGAGAATATAATGTAGATTCATTTGATGTGACTAAAGCCGCGCTTGATAGTATAAAAATGAATGGTGAATATCATAATTATATTTTAGGATTATATTTAGATGAATTATTTTATGAATCATCAGCATATGGATTAAAACTTGATAAAACTGAATTTATAGAAGAATGTGAGAAATATGTCATGGATTTGGCGAAATCTATGATAAAAATAGATAATTATGTAAGCGAGTTATTAAATTTTTTTCAGGAAAAAGTACTTACAAACCAAAATAAGATAAAAATTGGTGTTGATATATTATTATCACCTGATAGACTTGAAAATGATATGAGAAATATTATTGAAGATAAAGTAGATGAATTAGATCTTGATATAGATAAAAGCGCACTTATAAATTTATCAGGTTATATAGGAAAGACTGTTTCAAGATTAGTAAAAGAAGATTTAAATATATTAGGTCCTTTAACTTCAAAAGATAACTTTAAGCTTATGCAATTTCCTCATTATCCAGATGAAGTATTTGCTAATTTGATGATGATGGATTCTAATTATGTTGATAATCCACTAAATTTAAATCTTGATGGTAAATATTTTATAATATGCATGGATAAGGATGCTGATTTTAATATAAGTGGAAAAAACATCAGTATAGTAAAAGAAGATAACAACATAGATATAAAATCAAATGTCACATATAAGTTAAAAGAAGATAAATATTATTTTTATTTACCATATCATAATGAATATGAATTTAATATATCAGATATAAATAAATTAAAAATAGAGTTATATGATATAAATAATTTTGGAATATTAGATTATGAATATTCTTCTTTAAAGAATGATAATATGTTTAATATAGATTTGTCTAATGGCTAATAGCTATTAGACATTTTTATATAACAAAAAAGACCCACATGGGTCATCATTTATCAAATGCTTTATATATAGCTTTTGCTACACCTGAGTTTTCATTTGAATCAGTTATATAATCTGCATATTGAAATACTTCTTCAAAAGAATTTTTCATTGCTACACCAAAACCAGATTTTGCTATCATTGATATATCGTTTCCAGCATCACCTATTGCCATAGTATCTTTCATATCAACATTTAAATATTTTGCAAGTTTGGTTAATGCGATACCTTTATCGGTGTTCTTATTTAAAAACTCCAAAAATATCGGTGCTGAACGCATCATTGTATAATTATTTGTGATATCTTTAGATACTTGCTTTTCGGCATAATTAAGCTTTTCTTTTCCTTCTACAAGAAGACATTTTAAGAATAAATCATCATCTTTGATTTTGCTAAAATCATAAAATTTAAAAGTTATTTTATTAAGTGTAACTTCTTTATGAGAATAGATGTTATATTCTTCAAGTATAAGTTCTTCATTATCTCTAAAGGCATGAATATATACACCTAGTTTTTTTGATTCTTCATATAATCTTTTTATGATTTTACCATCAATTAAGGTTGTAGATATGACTTTTTTATCCTTAAGTGAATAAATCATCGCTCCGTTATATAGTATAAGATAGCCATCATCTAATAAATCAAGACTCTTTAAATAGCCTTTAATACCATTTATAGGTCTTCCTGTAGATATTACAACATTGGCTCCTTTTTCTTTGGCATATTTTATAGCTTTGATGTTTTCTTCTGATATATTTTTCTTATCATCTAGTAAAGTTCCATCTAAATCTATTGTTATAAGTTTTATCATTTTTAAGCCTCAAAAATAAAAGGGCATATGCCCTATTATGTTAAATTCATTATCAAAATAATAATAAGTGATGCAATACCGGATAAAGCCATCAGTATGGCTAAAGTAAATATTATAATTCTTCCAGTTCTACGATTGGCTGGGTTTGAATAAATTGGTTTTTCAGCTTTAGCTTCTACTATATTTTCGCTAGTATTTTTTTTCACTTTATTTTTCTTTGCTGTTTTAGCATAAGTTGTTTTTTTACTCATTATTCTTCACCTACTTGACAAAAAATGATATAATTATTTTATATACTAAAGTATTATATAATAAATAAAATAAAAAGGAAAGAAAAAAATGACAAATAATGCTAAGGGAAGGATAATTTTTCATATTGATATGAATGCATTTTTTTGCACTGTCGCCGAAATCAAGGATCCATCCCTTAGAGGTAAGGCGTTCGCTATAGGAAGAAAAGAATCCTTAAAAGGTGTAATTTCTACTGCTTCATATGAAGCAAGAAAATACGGCATACATTCAGCGATGCCACTTACTCAGGCATATAAATTATTGCCAAGTCTTTTGGTAATTGATTCTGATTTTAATGAATATAAAAAATATCACAACTATTTTGTTGGTTTAGTTAAAGAATATACCGATTTAATTGAGGTTGCCTCAATAGATGAAGTATATGCGGATATGACTGATACTATAACAAAAATACATCCTGTAGTTTTAGCTAAATTAATACAATATAGGCTTTTAAGTGAATATAATTTATCTTCATCAATCGGCATTGGTCCAACCTTATTTTATGCTAAAATGGCATCAGATATGAAAAAGCCTTTAGGGGTAACTGTTATAAGAAAAAAAGAAAAAGAAAAGATATTATATCCTCTATCTGTTGCTGATATTTATGGTGTAGGTAAGAAAACATCACCAAAGCTAATTGATGCCGGAATAAAAACTATCGGTGATTTTATGGATATTAACAACAAGAATAAGATAATATCCTTAGTCGGTGATAGTGTATATAATTATGTATATGATGCCGTTATGGGTAATAGCTCTAATATAGTTGATCCAAATAGATATAGCGAATCCCAATCTATTTCTACATCAGAAACATATGATATTTATAAATCATCGCTAAATGAAGTAATTTTTGAAGGAAAAAAATTATTAAGAAGTGTTCATAAAAGACTTACTAATGAAGGATATTTAGCTAAAAGTTTAATTATAACTTTAAGAGATGATTCTTTTAATACAATTTCAAGAAGAACAACCTTAAATGATTATTCAAATGATTTATCCGAGTTTGAAATTATGTTAGAAGATTTATTTTCTACTTATTTTGTTGAAGGAAAAAATTATCGTCTTATAGGTGTAGGATTTTCAAATTTAATTAAAGAAAAAGAAATTGAAAAAGAATATAATTTATTTAATTTAGATGAGAATGTAAAAAAAGATAAAATAGATAAAATCATAAAAGAATTTAATGGAAAATATAAAGAAGATATCTTAAACTGGTACAATAAAAAGGAAGTGAAATAATGGGACTTTATGATTATAATATAAAAGAATATATAATAAAATCTGTTGAAGAACTGGGTTTCAATGATTTTTCTATTGTTCAAAAAGAAGTTTTTGAAGGCTTGAAAGAAAACAAGAATTTAATTGTTAAATCAAAAACAGGCTCAGGTAAGACTCATGCATTTTTAATACCGATATTTAATGAGCTTGATCCAAGTGATAATCAGGTTTTCGCAACCATAATTTCGCCAACTTTAGAACTTGCAAGACAGACATATAATTTTGCTAAAAAACTAGCTAAGGCATCACAAAAAGAAATAAGGGTCAAACTATATACTGGTGGTAATGATAAATTAAGAGACTTAGATAAGCTTGATTCAAATATGCCTCATATAGTAATTGGCACTCCAGGGAGAATAAAGGATCTTTCAATCGACAACAATAAATTAAAAATATACACTTCTAAATATTTTGTTATTGATGAAGTAGATATGGTATTTAGTGGCGGATATGAAGAAGAAATAGATAATATTTCTAAAGTTATGGTAAATGCAAAAAAATTATTTTTTAGTGCGACAATAAATCAAGAAATAGAAATATATTTAAAAAAATATATG
>CAKZZJ010000036.1 GCA_937885165.1 uncultured Caryophanales bacterium | reverse complement strand
GTAGTTAGACTTATCCAAGGTCTAAATCTACACTACATATTATACGAGGAGGGAAAGTAATGGAAATTATCGCTTTAGTTCAAACTAAGATGTCATCTGATGGACTTTGTAATATTCAGGCTATAGACAAAGATAAAAATCAATACAATCTAAAAATCAATTTTTCTAAAAGCGAAAATATATTATTAGATCATATTTATATTTTTGATTGTGATATAAAGGCAGGTCAAAGAACTAATTATATCATCAAAGATTACAAAGATGTTTATGAATTTAAAAGTGAAAAATTAGATGAAATATTACGCTCATTTATTAAAGCTAGCCCTTATTCTTATGAAGAAGGTAAAAAAATTGTTGATGAATACATAAATAAAATAGATAATAAGGTTTTATTTGATATAACATCATATTTAGTAAATAAACATCATGATAAATTCTTTATTTATCCTGCTGCTGCCAAGATGCACCATGCATATGTAGGCGGATTAGTACATCATTGTCTTAGTATGCTTAAAATGGCAGATGCATTTATTGAAAATTATGAATATTTGGATAAGGATTATCTATATTCAGGTATAATCTTGCATGATATAGGTAAATCTATTGAGCTTGATGGACCACTTAATACATCTTATTCAAAAGAAGGTATGTTAATAGGCCATTTAGTAATAGGCGCAATGGAAATAAATGATGCCTGCAATAAACTTGGATATAAAGATAAAGAAGAAGCATTGATTTTGGAACATATGCTTATATCACACCATGGCGTACCACAGTTTGGTGCCGCCAAAAAGCCGATGACACCTGAGGCATTAGCACTATGGTATATTGATACAATTGACTCAAAATTCAGAGTTTTAGGCGATGAACTTGAAAATACTAATGAAGGTTCATTTACAGAAAATATCGGTGTTATCGATAAGATGAAGATTTATAAACCAATTAAAGATTAGATTTTGTTATAAGAAAAACGGTAAAATAGATTCTGACTTAGAAAAATATATATTTTTATCTACCAATAAGTGAAAAACTTGTTGGTTTTTTCTTTTTATGGGTGAATTAAGGCATCTTTAAAAAAATATTATATTATTTTTATAAAAAATGATATAATAAAAAAAAGGTGCATAAAATAATGGTGGTATTTATGAAGAAAAAGCTGATTTTTGTTTTAATATTAATTTTATTTCTTCCAATTTCTATAACATCTTGTACTCTTGCTGATGTTGATAGTCTTCAAACTGAAGATTATAGTTTGAATGATATTACTTTTAACAGCGAGACTTTTATCTATGATGGAACAAATCATTCTATTAAAATTAGTGGTACCATTCCTACAGGTGTAAAGGTAACTTATGAAAACAATGGTCAAAAGAATGTAGGGAAATATACCGTTAAAGCTACTTTAACTAAAAATGGTGTTACACTCTTAACTAAAACTGCCACTCTTACTATTAAAAAAGCTCCTTTGGATTTAGATGAAATCACATTTGATGATATGACATATGATTATGATGGTAATATACCTGATGTTAAAATATCAGGTGAACTTCCAAAAGATATTGGCGTGACTTATTCATCAAATCTTAAAGCGGAACCGGGAATTTATAAAGTGAATGCGACTCTTACTGATTATTCTGGAAGATATGAATCTAAGACTTTAACTGCTAAAGTAACAATTAAAGCACCATTTTTTGATTCAAAAAAAATAAGTTTTGAAAACCAAGAATTTGTCTATGATGGAGAAGAACATAATTTAGCTATCAGTGGAGATTTACCAGATTATGTAACTGTATCATATGAAAATAATGCTCAGACTGAGGTTGGTATTTATAAAGTTACTGCCAAATTTACTATAGATATTAAATTTATAATGTATGTGCCTGCTATCTCAGATAAGACTGCAACCTTAGTTATAGTGGCATCTGAAAAAGATTTATCTGGCATAAAATTTGAATCCAAAAGTTATACATATGATGGCGAATTTAAATCTCTTGAAGCTTTAAATGTGCCAGATGGTATAAGTGTTACTTATGAAAATAATGATAAAATAAATGTAGGAGACTATATTGTAACTGCTCATTTTAAATCAGATGATGGTAAGACTTATCCTGATTTAGAAGCTACACTTTCGATAACTAAAGCAAATTACGATATGAGTGAAGTAGAATTTAATGATGAATCATTTGTTTTTGATAATACTCCTCACAGCATAGAAGTAAAAAATTTACCTAATACTTTAGTTGCAATATACGAAAATAACGATAAAATAAATGTCGGCAAATATAAGGTTACAGTTAAATTCAAAACATTAAATGATAATTATTATGAACCAGAAGATATGGAAGCTACACTTTCTATAACTAAGCCAACATTTGATGAATCAACAATTAAATTTGAAGATAAAGAATTTATATACGACGGAGAGGCACATTCAATTTATATTGATAATGAATTACCAGATTATATAAAAGTAGAATATGAAAATAATGAAGCTACCACAATTGGTAATTATAGAGTTATAGCTAAATTCATAATTGATGATGATTATAAAGAATTAATTCCAGCAATTAAAACTAAAATAGCTACTTTAAGTATAATCAAGGATCCATCAATAGACATCATTTTTGATGATGAAGAATTTGTTTATGATGGTAATATAAAATCACTTACTGCTAAAAATGCACCTGATGGTGTAGGAGTAGAATATATTAACAATGGAAAAATTTTACCTGGTGAATATCGTGTAACTGCCAAATTTACATCTAACGATGGTAAGGCATATCCTGATATGGAGGCAACACTTAATATAATTAAAGCATCTTATGACATATCAAATATGACATTTGCTGATGAGACATTTGTGTTTGATAATAATATTCATACTATAACCGTAAAAAATATACCTGATGGTGTAAAAGTAGAATATGAAAACAATGATAAAATAAATGTTGGAAAATACGAAGTCACTGCCAAATTTATCATTGAAGATGAAAATTATAATAAAATAGCTGATATGAAAGCAAACATTACTATAGTAGAGCCAACATTTGATGCATCTAGTATTAAATTTGAAAGCGAAGAGGTAGTATATGATGGAGAATCACATGCTATTTATATAAAAGGTACATTGCCTGATTATATAACTGTATCATATGAAGGTAATGATGTTAAAACAATAGGTAATTATGATATTACAGCTAATTTTGAGGTTGCTGATGCCTATAAAGATTTAATACCTGAAATAAAACCAAAACAGGCTACATTAAGTATTGTTGCGAGCGAAGATGATATATCAGGAATAGAATTTGTAAGTGCTTCATTCACATATGATGGAAATAAAAAATCACTTTTAGCCAAAAACGTTCCAGAAGGAGTAGAAGTATCATATGAAGAAAATGATAAAATTGATGTCGGCGAATATACAGTTATAGCTCATTTTACATCAGCAGGAGACAAGATTTATTCTGATAAGAAAGCAACTCTTTCTATAAATAAAGCAGAAATAGATATGTCTATGGTTGAATTTCCAGATTTACTAGTATCATATGATGGATTAAGTCACAGAATTGATGTGAAAAATCTACCTGATAATGTCGATGTAACATATACTGGAAATGATAAAGTAGATGTAGGAAATTACACAGTTGTTGCTGCATTCACATCGCTTGATGATAATTATAATAATCCTGAAGCGATTACTGCTGAATTAAAAATTGTAGAATCAAAAGTTGAAATTAAATTTATTGCTGATAACCATGTTTATGATGGTTTTGAGCATGGAATAACATTTGAAGGAGAATTACCTGAGGGTGTTACAATAAAAGGTATAGATGAAAAATATATTAATGCTGGGACATATCATTATAATATCGTTATTTCATCAACTGATATAGAAAAACTTACTAATTATTCATTTATTATAGAAAATGCTTCTAAAGATGATAATGATACTGAATATAATCTTCTATATGGTATGAATTTAGTTATCGATAAAGCAACTTATGATTATTCAAAAATTAAATTAGATGCTGGCTCATTTAAATATGTGGGTGGTAAATATAGTATCGGCTTGTCACAAAAACTAGATAATGATATTTTGGTTAGTTATGAATTTGGTGATGATAATGTAGTAGAAAATACAGATGGTACATTAAGTGGTATCGTCACAATCAAAATGTCATTCAGCATAACTAATCCAAATTATAATTTGATTCCTGATATGCTTATCGATATTGATTTATCTGAAATCAATAATGAAATTATATTTGATGTAGATGGTGGAGATCCACTTGAGAATAATGTATTAAGCATTAGTGATTTAGCAGCAAGTGGTGGCGCCCCAGTTCCAACCAAAGAAGACTCAAGATTCTTATCGTGGGTATATATAGCAGATGATGAAGAAGAAATAGAATTATCATTTAATGATATGTTGTCTACACTTGGTAGTATAACATTAAAGGCTAAATGGACAGATTCTTATACTACTGATATGGTATATAAATTAAGTGATGATTCAAGTTATTATATTTTGACATCTTTAGGGAATGTTGTAGATACAGAAATTTATATTCCTGAAATATACAATGGACTACCTGTAAAAGAAATTGGGAATAATGTATTTTATAACAAAAATATTCAGGGTGTAGTAATTTCAAATAATATAACCAAAATTGGTAAATATAATTTTTATAATTGTTCTAATTTGGAATATCTTGTTATAGGTGAAAATGTAGAAGAATTATCAAATTGTGTAATATCTTACTTACCTCTATTAAAGACACTTGAATTTAAAGGAAATAATATTAAAACTATCGGCGGAGATTCATTTAATAAATTACCGCTTATTGAAGGTATTGATTTATCAGAACAAAATCTTATTAGCATATCTTCAAAAGATTCTTATAATCAGTGTTTTTCAAATAATGAAAAATTAAAATATGTTAAATTACCTAAGACATTAGAATATTTAGATGGTTATTCATTTAGAAATAATGCTTCAACATTTGATATTATAATTGATTCTGATAATCCAAATTATGAAAAAGTTAATCATGAAATTTATACAAAAGATCATAATATTATAATCTACTATAATAATAATTCAAGTGCTAGGGATTATACTTTAGCATTCCCATCAGTTACTAAAAGCATTGGTGCCTATGCATTTTATAACACAAATAATCTGATGGCCTTTAGAACAAATGATACAGGGGATATCACTTTAGAAGAAATAGGGACTCATGCATTTTATGGAAGTAAAGTAATTAAATTTAGTGCCTATTCAGCAAAAAAAGTAGATACTTATGCATTTGCTAATTGTAAAAATTTAGTTTTGCTTAATACATTTATTCCTAATATAGAATATTTTGGTACTGCAGCATTCAGCGAATCAAATATGGCACAAACATCAATTAAATTCTTAAAAGTAAAATATATGGGCCCAGATGTATTTGCTGGCACAGATTTATCATATGTTGATTTATCAATGATATCTAGTCCAGTATTCAGGTTTGATAATGCATCAAATTTAACAGAAGTATTATTTACACCGAATTTGACTGAAATACCTGATTACGCATTCGAATATTGTTCTAATCTTACAACACTTTCACTTGGTGGTTATTCAAATAATATCACTAAAGTCGGTAAATTCGCTTTTGCATATAGTGGTATCACAAATATCAATTTCCCAAATCTTAAAGAAGCAGGTTTTGCATCTTTTGCAGTCACTTATTCAAGTGATACTACAACTACTATTTCAGTTCCAAAACTAGAAAAAGCACATGCATTTGCATTCTACAATAGAAAAATCACATCCATTACACTGCCTAATATCATCTATATTGGTCTAGGTGCTTTTGATAATGAAGATGCATTATCTTGTAGTATCGATGCTAGAGGAAGCCAAGACATCACCATAGAAAAAATACGAAGTGATAGTGCAGATGCTAATTATAATGGTGAAATTGTTGTGAATTATTATTATCCTGTAAATCAGAATCCTATGGAAATTATTATTAATTCATCTCAGAAAGTTTATGTAAGTAGAGTAATTTCATTTGTCAACATCTCTTTTGCTGATACAATGGATCAAAATGGATTTGCATATCCGATATATGCTCAAGAACTTTCATATGGGTTTATGGTTGAAACTGAAGGACTATGGAATCAGTTTGAAGCTATGATTTCTTTATATTCAATTCTATTCATTAACAATCAAGATAAAGCTTTAGTTAATACTTTAAACAAATATGTCAGCTTAGTTGATTTATATACGGAGAATACAAATACTTATCATTCTAACAGTATAAAAGTAACAGTTTCTTAAATGTTTAAAAGGAGAAATTTTATGGTTCTATTAAATATCTCGGCAGGTAGTATTGTAGTAATTATATTTGCATCAATATATGTATTCATCTTATTAGCTTTAATAGGTTTTTTAGGTGCGAGAAAATTGGCATCAAAACCTAAAAAAGAAAATAAAGAAACAACTGATAATAATGATATTGAAGAATATGTTGATTCGTCATTTAAAGATATAAAACCTACAACTATAATTTATTACAATAATAAAACTACTAATTATATGGTTAGAAATGTAAATGATGAAGATTCTTTAAACAAAATTGAAAATATATTAACTAATAATAATCTTAAGATGTCTAATCCAGGAATAAATAAGATTTATATTAAATATCCTAACATCAACTACAAACCTAAAAATATAAAATCAGTTATGTTTTATGACAGTAAAAATAAAAAATATGATAAGAGAATTGTAAATAAGAACGAGCAAGAATTATTAAATTATGCCAATTTTATGATTGCCGATCATAATATGGAAGTTAATGTTCATTATAATGATTTTTTATCAAATGAGGAAAAAGGGGATGACTGATAATGGTAGCTTTAGCAATTATATTTATAGTTATATCATTACTTGAGGTAGTAGTTATTATATTTTTAGTAGATAAAAGAGCTAATGCTTTTGCTAAAAAATTATTTAAAAAAGAAGATAATAAAAAAGAAGAAAATATAGATGATACTGAATTTAATGTTGATACTATAATTTTTTATGATGAGAAAACAAATGAATATCGTACTATAAAATTAGATAGCGATCATCGTTATGTAGTAAGAGAGATAAATGATATTTTAAATGAAAATAAAAAAGGGTATGTAAGAGAAAATAATTCGCTAAATATTCAAGAAGAAAATAAAGAAAATAACAATATTGATGTGGCCACATTAAAATCACTTGAAGAATTATATCAGTCACTTCTTAATTCAAGTAATTCAAAAGAAACTCATGCTGAAGAAAACCTTGATGAAGAGAATTTGGATGATGAAACATTTGGTGTAGCTACCATAGAGGATGAATCATTAACTGAAGAAGAGACTATAGATGAAGAAGAAAAGGTTGTATTTGATGAAGATAGTGGTCAATATAAGAGTGTTAAATTAATAAGAAGTTTTGAAGGAAGATTATCTATTTCGAGTGATGAATTAAAAAATCATTATAATGAAATAAAAAATAAATTATTATCATATAATTTAAAAACAAGAATTTCAAAATCTGTAGAAAAATTCAATTTCAAAAGAGATAATTATGCCCAAATAAAGATAGTAGGTAAAACTTTAGTACTATATCTCTCACTTGATATTAATAATTTAGATGCCAAATATCAGGGTATAGATGTAGGTAATATAAAAACATACAAATCTACACCATTTAAATATAAGATTACATCAAATAAGAGATTTGAGCTTTCTTTAGAATTAATTGATATTTTAGCTAAAGAAAAGAAATTAGAATTAATTAATGAATATAAGAATAAGAATTTCATTAAAGACTATCCATATATGGATGATGATACTCAAATAGAAAAAGGATATTTAGTTAAGAAAGAAACAATAATTAATAATAAAGAAGATGAAAATAAAGCATTAGATAATCTAGATAATAATCTCGATGTTGAAGAAAATAAAGCATTAGAAATATTAAATGAAGAAGAATTAGATGTTAAAGAAGAAAATATAGAAGAAGATGAAAATGAAACTATAGAGAAAGAAGAGATCACTTCTGATATTGAAGATGAAAATAAAGCATTAGATAATCTAGAAAATAATCTCGATGTGGAAGAAAATGAAGCATTAGAAATATTAAATGAAGAAGAATTAGATGTTAAAGAAGAAGATAATAAAGAAGATATAAAAGAAGTTAAGTCTGAAAATAATGATGCTGAAATATTGCCGCTTGATAAGGATATAGCAAATGAATTGTTAGTTATTAATGAAAGTAGATTTACATCTGAACTAATAGAAAGACAAATATTTGATTTAAGTAATCTTGGTATAAAAAGAGCACAAGAAACTAAAGCAAAACTTGATGATAAAGCCTTAGTATGTTCTTTAGTTATTACTAGCAACAAGCATTTGTATTACATAGATTCATCAGATGTTGATGCGAATGTAGGAGATGTTGTTAAATTTATTAATAAATATGGATCTAGCCAAAGTGCTTCAATTGTCATACCTAATCAGAAAATAAAACTTCCTAAAAATGAAGAAATATGTACATTTACAAAAGTAATATATAAAATAAAATAAGTATAGAAGTCCTAAATCTATATAGTTTAGGTCTTTTTATAGATTTGGGGTTTAAGATGAAAAAAAATAAGAAATTATTTTTAATATTTATATTAATAATATCATTAATTTCACTAGCATCATGCGATAATTTATCTTTATCTATAACTGGTGATAGTGAGGCAAATAATAACCAGAAGACTGCTACATCAGTAACTACTACTATATCAAAAAGTAATGAAAAAAGAATGCTGTCAATAATTGAGATGAATGATGTTCATGGATATATTATGCAAAATGAAGATAATAAAATGGGATTATCTAATATGTCATATATTATAAATAATATAAGAGATGAAGAAGGAGAAGATAATGTCTTAAGCATTGCTTGCGGTGATATGTTTCAGGGTACGGGATTAGTTAAGATGAGCTATGGCGAAGTAATGATTGACGCACTTAATGAAATGAAACTTGATGCCTGTATTTTGGGAAATCATGAATTTGATTGGGATTTACCGGTTGTTTTAAATTATTTTGATGGAGACTCATCAAATGGTGAAGCAAATTTTCCTTTAATTAATTCAAATGTATATCAGGGCACTAAACTCGTATCTGTTGATGGTGGCAAAATATATGAATCATATATGTTTGACAAATGTGGCTTAAATATCGGAGTTATAGGGTTTATAGGTGATGTAAAATCAAGCATAAATGCCCTTTATGCAGATAAATATAAATTTGATACTAATTTTATATCAACGACTACAAAAATAGGTAGTAATTTAAAAGAAAATGGTGCGGATATAATCATTGTAGCGATACATGATGGCGTAATGCAAGATATTGAATCATATGATTTAAATAAAGATTTAGCATCAATCAAATATAATGATAAATATTTAGTTGATGCTGTAATAAATGCACATACACACCAAGAACAGATGGGTAAAATATCAAGAGATGGTGGAGTAGATATGCCTGTTATACAGTCTACAGGATATAAAAATAATCAGCTTTATGAGTTTGGCAGGATTGATCTAAAAATAGATGAAAATAATAATGTGTTATCTTGTGCAACATCTCATATTTTAGCATCATCTGCCAAAGATAATTATGACTCAAATGTAGAAGAAGTTATAGATAAATATTATGAAAAAGATGAAGATACATTATCTAAAATATATACTAAATCTTTAGTAAATATCAGTAGATATTCAGCTAATACCTATAACTGGGTAGCTAATGTTATGCTTGCATCAACTGGTGCTGATATAGCTATATGTAATACTGGAGGATTAAGAACTAATATAAGCAAAGGTGATATAACTTTTGAAGATGTTTACCAGTTTAATCCTTTTGATAATCACGTAATTGTCCATGAATGCAGTGTAGAAAAAATCAATAAATTTATTGACAGTAGTTATTATTTTTACAATACTAAAGATAATACCTTAAAGACTAGTGGCACCTATAAAGTAGCAATAATAGATTATGTATATTATGGAAATTATTATAAGAATTGTTATTCAAATATATATTATGATACTAATCTAATTTTAAGAGATCTTTTGCTTGAGGATTTGGAATTAAGAGATACCTTTAATATAAATACTGATACAGAAGCAAAGATTACTCTAAAGTGGAGTTGATAAAATGAATAAAGTAAAAGAAAGATCTAAAAATGAAGCAACATTAAAGTTTTATTATGCTTCAAACAGAATCTCAAGAGAAACAAAAATATTTAAATTAACATTATATTTATTATCGATGATACCGATAATTTTATCTTTCATTCCAGCATTTAAGGATGTAGATAATTTAGTTTTTATCGCAACAATGATATCATTTGGTTTAACCCTGTTTACTGAATTTGCTTCAAACTTTATCTCTGCACATAAAGAGAAAGCAGTAATGCTAAGTCAGTTATATGAAATAGGGCTTAGTGGTGGGACTTTTTCTAAAATAGAATATGATAGAGAGATGACTAATGAACTTAATGAACTTGCGATAAGAAAATCAGTATCAAAGATGAGTAAGCTTACAAAATATCATGAAGAAGAAGTGCCTGATTTTGTTGAGGATGAACATACATATTTATATTTATGTAGAGTAAATTCTGCCAAGACAAAATATTTGATGAGTAGATTTTTCGCACTATATATAGTTGCTTTAGTTGTAGCAGTGGTACTCTTTGTCATATTTATTTATATAAAGAGTGTAAATGAAACAAATCAAAATGTGATTACTATCTTACAGCTTGTTATTCAGTTTTATCCACTTGTAATACCAATAATTAGAAACATCAATGCTTCAAATAAGACGACAACAAAATGTGCTAAAATATCTGCTGATATTGATAATTATTTTGCAGATAAGGATGCATCAAAAGAACGTCTTGCTAGATTTCAGTATTATGTACAAAATATTGAATATGAAATGTTAGTACAGTGCCCTCCTAAATATAGATTATTTAATTTTATTTTTAGGAGAGGATTAAAAAATTTAAGTGTGGGTGTAACAAGAAGATTTAAAGAAGCAGAGGATGAATTATTAGAAAGAAATAATATTAATTCTTTAGATGTTAGCGATTTAATTGTCCAATTAATTTTTTCTCCCCAGCTCCAACTCATTAATAAAATATTGTCACTTATCATCCATGTCCCATTTTCAGCATACCCTTCTTCATTCCATATTAAACTATGGTCTGCATATATTGACATGTATATTGGTTCATACACATTATATTGTTGACCATTATAATATTCTGTTGCTTTTATTAATTCCCAGTCTCCGACAATATTTTTTGAATAGGAAGAAATTCCCCCATCATCGTTTTTACAACTT
>CAKZZJ010000035.1 GCA_937885165.1 uncultured Caryophanales bacterium | reverse complement strand
ATGATAACGAATTAAAGAAGTTATATAAAACTGAAGTTATACAGTATGAAGATTTAAAAATTAATAATTAAAATTGGGGGATAACCTCGAACTTGCATTATAAAGTTTGAGATTATCTCTCAAACTTGTTGTGCCTAAAATAGAGGTAATCTTCCAGAATTGGAGGATTTATGAATTTAATAAAAAAATTTAAAGAGAACAGAAAAGTAAATAAATTAAAAGAAAAAATTACAGTTTTAACTGGAGCAATAGGAAGTAGCATGATACTTTTAACATCAAGAGTATATGCAGATTCAAATACAGGATCTATTGATTCTTTCATCAATTTTGCTTGCGATTGGCTAACCAAAATTGGTGGTGTTATTGCTTTAGTAGGTGGAGTTATGTTTGCTTTAGGTTGGCAAAGAGAAGATGCAGAAGGAAAGTCAAGAGGGTTAATGACCTTAATGGCTGGATTTATGCTTGTCGCTATTGCACAGTCTAAAAACTTATTTGGACTATAAGAAGGGGGAATCTAATAATTGGATGGAATAATTAGACTTCTATATAGTTTCAAATTTTCAGTATTTGGGGTTGAAATGGATAGTGGAAATCTAATAGGCTCGGTACAAAAATTAACTAATTTTTCTAGTGTTCAGGGTATTAATATTTGGAGTATTGGAAAAACAGTTAATAATGTTATAGTTCCAATTGCATTAAGTTTGCTTATACTTTTCTTTATGATTAATTTAATAAAGAAAGCGATGGAAGTAGATAGAATAAGTTGGGAAAGAATCGCAATGTCATTTGTATCATTTTTATTGTTAAAATACTTTATACAAAATAGTTATACATTCCTATCTACAATAATGAATATTGTGAATGATATTTTTGTAAATGTAACAAACGTTGTAAGTAATGGTAATTCAAGTATTAATATTGCAGATACATTAATAAATGCAGTTCCAGATGGATTTGTAGATAGTATAATGACATATCGGTCTTTATTTAATATTATTTATTCCATTTATGACTACAATTGTTCAAATATTAACACAAATATTTTTAAGAGTAGTAAAGCTAATATTGTGTTTTGCTTTTGCACCAATACCAATTGCTCTTGCAGCTGATGATGAAGGTAGAGGCAAAGCAGTACAATATTTCTTGTTTGCAGCAAGTGTAGGCTTAGAGGCAGTTATAATTTATATAGCAACAAATGTATATGCAATAGGCCTTTCGGGATTAAGTAGTACAGTAGGTTCTACAAGTGCAATATCAACAATTGTTGCAATGCTATTCTTAAATGGAATGTATTTAGCAGTAATACAATATGGTAGCCAATTTGCAGAAAGATTAACAGGAGGTCATTAGAAGTATGGATAATATAGAAATAACAGTATTTGATGAAATCAAAGATTATAAAGAAAAAATTTACTTCTTTAATTTTAGGCAATGGGCATTTGCTATTTTAATTGCTGGATTAGTTATTCCTACATATATTCTTTTAAAAGACAAAATTGGCGAAGATGCCACTAGTTATATTGTAATTGCAATTGCTGGTATATTTGGATTTATAGGATTTGTAAAAATTCACGAATTACCAGCAGAAAAAATACTTCCATATTGGTTTAGACATTACTTTTTATTTGCTAAACCAATTCACTATATGAGTGATGAAGAATATAGGCTTTTACATGATAAAAAGAATAAAAGAAAAGTAAGCAAAAATGCTAAATTGCAAACAATGGATAAGAAAGAAATTAAAGAATTAAGAAAGAAACAAAAGCAAGAAAAATTACTAATGAAAGCTAAAAAGAAATATGGAATAACTGAAAATACTGAAATTATGAGAAGTAACGAAACAGAACAAAAGAAAGAAGAAAGTAATGAGCTTGCTCAAAAACTTTCTACATTAACAAAAGAAGAACAAGAAATATTATTGAAATTACTTGGGAGATGATAATTATTCAAGATTTAACTGAATGGGAATATAAATTCCTAAATTATTATTTAGAAAAGTTTAGTGCGAAGTGGGTGCGTGTTTTTAATAACAAGCATCCACTTTTAGCAACTAGAGTTGATTTATATACGATATACAAAAGGAAATTAAAACACCAGCCTTTAACAGAAAGTTTAACATTATCAAATATGTTTGAAGGTTTAGAAGAAGGCAAATGGTACTTTATACCAGACCTTTTAAATAAGGACAAGGAGGATTGATAAATTGCCTAAAAAAACAAAGGTAAAAGCTAATAAAAATAAAGTAAAAAAAGAAACTTTATTAGATAAGATACGTAAATTCTTTGCAAAAATGAAAGTCGCTAAACCAAAAACAACACCACAAATAATGAGAATGTTTTTTAAGGATTTCAATGAGCAAAATACAATTATGCAATTAGATGAAAATCATTATTCAATTTGCTTTGAGTATCAAGATATTTCATTTGCAAAAGCTAATTATGATGAACAAGAAAACATTTTTCTAAAGTGGGTTGAGTATTTACATTCATTTAATTATAACGATCATATTCAAGTCGTTTGTGCTGGTAGGCCAGTGAAAACTGATGACTATAAGAAAGATTATATTTATAACGAAGATAAATTTGATGGTAACGAAAAGAAAATTGCAAATGAATTTAATACACTAATTGAAACAACATTAGGAAATAAAGAAGAAATATTAAAAGAAACACGATTAATAGTAATAACTACTAAAGCAGAAAGTTTAAAAGAAGCACAAGATATTTTTATGCAATATCAATTGCGAACAGAAGAAAAGTTTAAAGAATTAAAATCTAAAATAAGAAGGGTAAGTGTAGATGAAAGACTAAAAACATTATATAACTTATTTCATACTCAAATTTTGGAAGATGATACTTCAACAGAAATTGTAGAACTTGCTAAAAATCATAATTTAAGTGTTTATGATGTGTTAGCACCAAAAGATGATGTTGTATTAAAAGAAAAGAATTATATAAACATTGGAGATAAAAAATTTGTAAGAGTTTTATATGTCGCTAGACTTCCAAAATCTATAACACCTAGATTTTATAATAGAATAACAACAATTGAAAATTGTAATATTATAACCACTTTAAATATAACACCAACAGATCCTGCAAAAGTGATTAAAATGGTAAATAAAAAGATAAGTGGTATGAAAACGGAAAGGCTTGAAAAAATTAAGAAAGCCAATAAAAATAATTATAGTTATGAGGCAGTAAAAGATGAAAAACTAGAAGATGCTATAAGAGATGCACAAAATTTAAGAGATGCCTTACAAAAGAAAAAGCAAAAGCTATTTACAAACAATGTACTTATTTGTATTCAAGCTGATAGTCTTGAAGATTTAGACAAAACAACTAAAATGATAAAAAGTATAGGTAATGAACATTTAATTACAATATACAATTTAGATTGGCAACAATTAGAAGGAATACAAAATTGTTTGCCTTTTGGTTGGAATAGTCTGCAAATTCAAAGGTCATTGACTTCTGAATCTACTGCAACAAATGTACCATTTAATACAAAAGATTTAATGCATCCAAATTCAATATATCATGGAATAAATCTTGTATCTAAAAATCCAGTATTTTGTGATAGAAAAAAATTACTAAATGGAAATGGTTGTGTACTTGCTACATCAGGAGCAGGAAAATCATTTTCTATAAAAGTAATAATAGAACAAGTATTGCTTCGCTATCCACAAGATGAAGTAATTGTAATAGATCCTCAACGGAGAATATGCACCATTAATAAATGCTTTTAATGGGCAAACATTAAATATAAGTACATCAACAAATACTTATATTAATCCATTTGATAGTTCACTTCAATATGAACAAGACAACGAAGATGCTTTAAATAGCAAAATAGAGTTTTCTCTCGCATTTATAGAATCAATTGTTTCTAGTAATGGTTTAACTGGAGAACAAAAAACATTAGTAGATCGTTGTACTAAAAACATATATGAAGAATACCAAATACATGGATATAGTGAACAATATGAGCCGGATTTTATAAAGTTTTATGAAGAATTATTAAAACAGCCAGAGGAGGAGGCTAAAAATTTAGCATTAGTAATAGAAAGATATGTTTTAGGTGGAATGGATATTTTCGCTAAGAAAACAAATATAGAAATTAAAAATAGATTTATATCATTCGATATTTCAGATTTACCTCGTAGCATACAGACTACGGGGTATTTAGTTGTTTTAGAGCATATTATGAATAGATTAAAACGAAATAAAAATCTTGGTAAACATACTTGGATATTCATAGATGAGTTCCATATATTACTTGCAAATCAGTATTCTGCTGATTATATTGCAAAGATATATAAAACTGGTAGGAAGGAAAATGCAATTCCTACTATAATTACACAAAATATTGCTGATGTAATTAAAAATGAACAAGGTTGCAAAATACTATCTAATTCAGAGTTTGCAATGATATTAAAACAAAAACCATTAGACTTACCAGCTATATGTAAAATATTTGATATAAGCGATGAGGAAGCAAAATATGTTATAGATTCTCCAGCTGGACAAGGCATTATTGTTTATGGAGAAGATAAAGTTGCTTTTAGAAATCAAGTGTCTAAAGAATTTTACATATATCAAATTAATCAAACATCTAATATGCAATTGAATAGGAGTTAAAAAGTGGCTAACGAAAATGGAAAAGATGTAGCAAACTCATTAAGTGGTTATTCAAATGCTTTAAATAAAGGTACAAATGCAGTATTGGATAGTGCAAATCAAATTAATAAATGGTATGCAGAACAAGTAAATAAAATTGCAGGAGAAGAAAATCAAGACACAAGACTTGAAACAAATGTAGATAATACTATTGAAGAAGATACAGAAGAAAAAATAAACAAGATACAAACCAAAGTAGATGACTATACAGAAATACAAACCAACAACAAAAACAAGTTAATTTCTAATCAAAACATAGGAAAATTAAAAACTATAAATACAGATGAAACATTAGAAGATGCAGTAGAAAAAGAAAATGAAGTTAAAGATTTAGCAACTAAAAAAGGAAAAATAAATAGCAAAATTTCAACAGCAATAAAAGGTGTTAAAGTTATTAATAATACTGCAAATAGATTTGTTAAAACAGGTAAAACATTAAATACAGCAACTAATGAAGGTGGGTTAAAGAGCTTTGAAAAAAGTTCTAGTAGAATAATGACAAAACCAGCAAGAAAAGTTGCAGATAAAGTAACATCAAAAGCAACAAATATTGTTAGAAAAACTGGAGTAAAAGCAACAAAGAAATTAGTTAAAGAAACAACAAACATTGTTGTAAAGGCTACAAAAGTTGCAATGAAGATTGTAGCAGAGGCAGTAAAACTTTTATTGTCAATGCTACCTTCAATTGCTCCAGTAGTTATAATAATCGTTATAATTGCAGCAATTGGTAGTTTCTTTAATTTTAAAACTACTCACGAAGCAGATGACATTAATTTTGATGAAATATCTTCAATGATAATAGTAATTGAAGATGAGAAGTTGCAAGCTATATACAATGAGTTTTTAAAGAATATGGGTAAACCTTATTTAATGGATCATAGTAATTTATCGCATGATACTTGTATGGAATATTATGATTGTTCTAGTTGGACTATTCATTGTTTGGCACACGCAGGAATAAAAGTAATTCCTAATACTCGGAGCACAGGGAATTTATACAAATCATTGTAATCCAATTGATGTAAATGACAGAAAAGCTGGAGATTTAATATTCCTAAAAGACACATACGATACAGGAGAACCTGGAAGTATATCTCATGTTGGTATTTATATGGGAGAACTAACCATAAATGGTGATACTGGCGAATGGGTAATTGATACTGGAGGAAATCCAGAAGGTGTAAAGATTAGAAAATATAACAATGGTTGGTGGAATGGTGAGCATTTTTATGGTTTTGGTAGATTAAAAGAATAGAAATGAAAAGGAGAAAATAAATGGCAGAAAGTTGGATAAAAATAAGAGCTACTTTAAATGAAATGAATAAAAATTTTGATGATCAAGATTTATCAGAATATTATTTTATAAAATGGTTCAAAGCTCTAAATTATAAAGGAAAAGATGATATGCCAATTGTATTTGAAACAATGATAAGACATAATGAAATTGGAAATAGAAATATTGAAAGAAGTAAAATAAGTTCTAGTAATTCTCGTTCAGATTTTCGAGTGAGAAACAAAAAATTAACATTTAGAAATAAAGATAGAAAAAGAAAAACTACAATAGGAAGTAATGTAAAAGTTAAAATGGAAAATAAATTATATGAAAT
>CAKZZJ010000034.1 GCA_937885165.1 uncultured Caryophanales bacterium | reverse complement strand
ACGACTGGAATTCGTTCTGCGAGCGCAATAAGGGTGTAGTTCATACAGTTTTTGAGAATACAAATTCACTTTTTGATGTTCTTATGAAAAATAAGAATATAGAATTTATACTTGATTATAAGACAATTAAGCATAGATATGTGAAATCAGATTTAAAAGCATTAAATAGAATCTTGTTTAATCTTATAAGTAACGCCTTAAAATTCAGTAATGAGGGTGGCAAAGTTTTAGTAACATTAAAGGAAAATAACAGTAATTATATATTAAGTGTAAAAGATTATGGTATAGGTATAGGAGAAGAATTTAAAGATAAAATATATAACGCCTTTGAAAGAGAAAATACAGATGGTGAAAGAACAGGCACTGGTCTTGGTATGGCAATAACCAAGAATTTAATTGACCTTATGGGCGGTAAAATAGAAGTCGAATCTAAATTAAATGAAGGAACTGAATTTATTGTATATCTTAATCTTGAGGAAGCAGAAAAACCTGATGTAGATAAGAAATCAGACATAGAAGATGTTGATCTTAAAGGTAAAAATGTATTGCTTGTTGAAGATGTGTTGATTAATAAAGAAATTGCAGTTTTAATGCTCGATAATATCGGATGTAATACTGATACTGCACAAAATGGAGAAGAAGCATGCGAAATGTTTTTTAAAAATCCTGAAAAATATGATATCATATTAATGGATATCCAGATGCCTATATTAAATGGATATGAGGCCACTAAAACAATCAGAAATTCAGATAATGAATATGCTAAAGCAATTCCGATAGTCGCCATAACAGCTAACGCTTTTGAAGAAGATGTTAAAAAAGCATTATCCTCAGGAATGAATGATCATTTAGCAAAACCTATTAATTTAGATAATCTTATAAATGTACTTAAGAAAAATATTAAAAGATAATTTTCATATTTATCGTAGAAGGGAATAAATTTATATGAATGATAGAATCAAATATAAAAATCAGATATTGATAGTTGAAGATGAATTTATCAATAGAGAAATATTAAGAAATATGCTTGAAGAAAAATATGATCTGATATATGCATCAAACGGCATTGAAGCATTAGAACAGATAAAACATAACATAAATACACTTTCACTTATTTTGCTTGATATATTCATACCGATACTAGATGGTTTATCAGTACTAAAGGAAATAAAAAAAGATGTAGTTATGGAAAAAATTCCTGTAATAGTTATTACATCAGATAAACATTTAGAAGCACAAGCTATCAATCTTGGCGCTTATGATTTTATTTCAAAGCCATATCCAGATAAAAGTGTAATAATGGCTAGAGTAAATAGAATAATTGAATTATATGAAGACAGGAAACTAATATCAGATACAGAAAGAGATTCCCTTACAAAATTATTTAATAAAGAATATTTTTATGAATATATTGAAAAAATGGACCTATATCGCAGTGAGGACATGGATGCTATAATCGTTGATATATCAAGATTTCATATAATAAATGCGCGATTTGGTTTTGATTTTGGTGCTGAAGTTTTAAAAACAGTGGCTAAAAGATTAAAAGAAATTGTTGAGAAACTAGGTGGTCTTGTTTGCAGAAAAGAAGCAGATACATTCTATATCTATACTCCGCATATAAATGATTATAAAAAATTCTTAGATGATATATATCAAGATTTATTTGATGATGATGTAAAAATCAAATTTAAGCTTGGTATATATTCAAATGTAGATAAAAAATTAAATATATCAAAGCGTTTTGATCAAGCCCAGTTCGCACTTAATAATATAAAGCAGGATGAAGGATTAAATATCGGCTTTTATGATACAGCACTTTATGAGACTGAAATATTTAATGCATCTTTACTTGATGATTTTGATGAAGCACTAAAAAATGATGAGTTTGTTGTTTATTATCAGCCTAAATTCAATATTCAGGCAGATACACCTTATCTTGCATCAGCAGAGGCACTAATAAGATGGAATCACAGCAGACTTGGTTTTCTACCACCAGATAAATTCATACCGCTTTTTGAGAAAAATGGTTTAATTCAAAGGCTTGATGATTTTATTTGGAATGATGTAGGAAAACAAATAAAAAAGTGGAAAGATGAATTTAATAAAGTAGTTCCTGTATCTGTAAATGTATCAAGAATAGATATTTATGATCCTAATTTAGTATCAACATTTGAAAATATAATAAAAGAAAATGAACTTAATCATAAAGAATTGATGATTGAAATAACAGAATCAGCATATGTTAATGATGCAAATTTAATTATCTCCAAAGTATCAGAATTAAGAGATTTAGGTTTTATTATTGAAATGGATGATTTTGGTACTGGATATTCATCATTAAACATGATTCAGGAAATGCCTATAGATGTATTAAAGATTGATATGTCATTTATAAGACAAGCATTTAAAAAGAAAAAGGATACCAAAATAATAGAATTATTAATCAATTTAGCTAATTCTATGAATATGAAGGTAGTAACTGAAGGCGTTGAAACTAAAGAACAAGTTGATGTATTAAAAGACCTTGGATGTGATATAGCACAGGGATATTATTTTTCAAAACCATTGCCTGTTAAAGAATTTAATAAATTTTTAGAATAAGAATGTATGGGGGTATAAAAATGAATATAAATAAATTAAAAGAATTAGGCTGTGAAGTAAATGAAGGATTAAATAGATGTCTTAATAATGAAGATTTTTATTTAAAGCTTGTTAATAGAGCATTAGATGATAATAAATTACCAGAATTAAAAAACGCTATTGTAATAAAAGATTTTGATAAAGCATTTGAAATAGCTCACGCCCTAAAAGGAGTATATGGCAATTTATCTTTAACTCCTTTATATGATATAATTTATGAAATAACTGAATTATTAAGAGCTAAAAAAGATGTAGATTATAAAGATCTTATTGATAAATATGAAAAATGTTATTTTAAATTTAAAGATTAAAATGATTTATATAAGATATAATAAAAAATAAATTTTACTCTTTTTTTAAAAACAAATCTATGATATGATTTTTATTGTCATAATATGATACAAATGATTTTAAAAAATCAATTGATTTTGTATTAATATTAAGACTAGATAAAATACATTTATCAATCATAAAAAAATCACTGACTAGTTTTAACAAACAAATTAATTATACTATATCAGTGATTTTTTTGTTTGCTTTAAACAATAAAAATGAATTTAATCAAAAACTTTTATACAATTAGAAGCTATAATGTTTATCGCCCTTTATCTGATATTATTGTTTATATTTGTGGACTTGTAAATAAAAGAAGTTCTCATGCTTCTGGAGTTATTCTTTTTGAAGGCGATCCGTTTGAGCATAGTGCTTTTATGAAAACTCCTCGTGGAGAAGTAATTACACAATATGACCTTCATGATGCCGAGTTTATGGGATTGACAAAATATGATTTTCTTGTAACTGAAGTTCAAGATAAATTAGTTCAAGCAATTAAATTTCTTCAAGAGAATAATGAAATAGAATCTGATTTATCTTTAAGAGAAGTTTATGATAAATATTTTCATCCGAATGTTTTACCTTTAAAAGATGAAAAGATATGGAAGAATATTCAAAATGGTTCAATATTAAATATTTTTCAGTTTGATAGTGATGTTGGAGCTCAAGCCGCAAAAAAGATTAAACCAAAAAATTGAAAAATTAGTCGATTTAGTGGATAAAAAGCCAAGCTTTTATAATAATATATTTTACGAAGAGCAGTCAAAATCAATTCCACTTAATTTAATAAATACAAATTATATTAATATAAGTAAAAAAGAAGAAAAACCAAAATTTAATACTCTATTTAAAGAAGATTTATCAAATAACCAAAATTATTTGTTAGAAGAGCCGCTCCATTTATTGGAACTTCCTTCCTCAGATGAATCTGAAGATGAAGATAATAATGAAGAGCATATAACTTTCAAATCAATATGTGATGAGATTTATGATTATGAATATTTGAAAATTATCGGAGATGAAGATGAAGATGAAGACCAGATTAATAATAATAATAATCAAATTAAAGATTCTCTTCCTCTTTTAATGTTCAAATATATTCCAGAATTATCAGAAATTAAAAATGTATTAAATTATTTGAAAATAAAGGTTCATATCACCCCTTATGAAATAAAAATAATAAGCATTCCTGAGCATAAAATTGGTAAAGTATTTATAGTAAAGTTTTTTTCTTTTGAAGATGCTAAAAAAGCAAAAAAGTCATTAACTGAAGATTATAATATTAAATATAATATTAATTTCCGCTTATTTTATGATCAAAGAGAATTAAAAGATAAATCAAACTGGTATTGTGTTGTATTTAGAATAGATTATAAAAGCAATAAAAATAATTATAAATTTAAAAATATATTAAATGAAATATATAATAAAATAGAATGTAAAAAGAAAATACTTACAATAGATAATGATAGAAATATATATAAAAGAAGGGGAGATATATTTTATAGTGCTATTAGAGTAGAAAATTTAAATGAGGCAATAAATTTATGTATTAAATATAATAAACATTATAATTTGAAAGCTCACTTGCATCATTTAACTTATGAAAATTCAGAAAAAGAACTTCCTACAATTTTACTCAAAGAAAAACTCATTAAAGACAAAAAACTGCCTTTATCTGAAGATGAAGATGGAGATAATAGAATTTTGATCAACTATTTCTCTCAAGAATTAAAAAATAAAAAAAAGAAAAAAAAAATTAAAAAAAATGTCATTTTAATTTAGTAGAGTTAATACAAATATTCATTAATTATAAATAAAAATTATTGGGGATTGGGGATTGGGGATTGGGGATTGGGGATTGGGCCCAATCC